>JBKJRG010000369.1:0-4407 GCA_046594805.1 Opitutaceae bacterium
CGGTGAGTCCGGCTTTGTGCGCCGCATGGTGGCGGAGAGTGCGCGGTGGCCCGACCTCTGCGACTGGTTTACGAGCCTGGTATCGAGTCGCGATAATCTGCCGGTGATCCAGCACGCGTTGCGCACCGCGCGGGCGACGGACGTCCGGACCATTGCGATGGCGCAGGGCCAAAAAAAAAGCCGGATCGTCGCATGGACCTTTCGGGAGTGAAGCCCGCCCGGGTCCGGCCAGCGCTGAATTGCGTGGCGTCTTCGGATCGACCGCGAATCGTGTTCCCTGCATGAAAAAGACATTTCCCTTGCAAGCGCCCGGCAAAGACGACGCGCGGGTGCTGGACGCGATCAAGAGCGACGTGCGCAAATACGTGAAACGCGAGCGAAGGAAGACGCTGCCCCCCGGTTTCGAAGTCTGGCAGTTGGACTGCCGCGTCGGCGCGGAGCCGGCGACGGCGGTCGTCACCCCCTTGCCGGACTTGTCCGCTGCGATCGACGCCGCGGCGAAGGGCGGCGGGCCGGGTCTATACGTCGAGATCCTGGCCTCGCCCACCCACCGCACGCCAGCCGCGGCGCCGAGTTCGGTGGCACCAACGCCGCCGCAATGAAGATCCTCCAGATCGAGCAGCCCGGTCACGCGGTTTGGAAAGACACGCCGGTTCCTGCGCCCGCTGCCGGCGAAGTGCTGGTGAGGGTGGAAGGCGTGGCGACATGTCCGCATTGGGACCTGCACCTGTTTGGCGGACAGCCGATGTTTCCCGGCATGCCCCTCGCCTATCCCTACCTGCCGGGCCAGCCGGGCCACGAGGCCGTCGGCACGGTCGAGGCGGTGGGGCCCGGTGTAACCACGCTGCCCCTCGGTGCGCGCGTCGCGGTGTGGCGCGACACCGGGCGGCGTCCGCAGGGATTCTACGCGCAGTTCAATGCGTTTCCGGCGGATAGCCTGCTCGAAGTGCCTGCGCAACGGGCCGCGGCTGAGCTCGCCTCCCTCGAGCTGGCCATGTGTGTGGAGGTTTCCTTTCAACAACTCGCCGCGCTCGGCGGAATCGCCGGACGGCGCATCGGACTCAGCGGCCTGGGCCCCGCGGGACTGGTGGCCGTGCAACTGGCCCGCGCCCATGGTGCGGCGGAGGTGGTGGGCATCGATCCGGTGCCGGAGCGACGGGCCCTGGCCTTGCAACTTGGCGCGCATCGGGTGGCGGCGCCGGATCCCACCACGTGGGCCCCATCGAGGGAAAACGCTGCGCTCGACGATGCCATCGACCTGACGGGCGTGCCTGCCTCAATCGAGTTCCTGATGGATCGCACGCGGCGCTGCGTCACCCTGTTTGGCGTTTTGCGCGAAGACGTGCGCTTCACTGCGCGCCATCTGTTTGGTCCCGGGCTCATCCTGATGGGGTACGGTGAACACAATCTCGCCGCGGCCAAAACCGCGCTCGGCTTTATCCTGGACGGCCGGCTGCAGCTGGCGCCCCTCATCACCCACCGGCTGCCGTTTTCCCGCTACGCGGATGCGGTCGGTATGCTACGGCGCAAGGAAGCGATTAAGGTGCTGTTTGATCCGTGGGCTTAGCGTAATTCAGCAGCACTCGCGCTCGCCTTGGTGCGCATCCTCAATCATCGCCTCGAACCGATCGCCGCGCACGCGCGCGCGGACGCCGGGCGCTTCGATCAAAAACAGGATGAATCGCCCCAGAAAATTGCAGCTCTTCTTCGGGTCACCCTCGGCATCGGAGTGGTCGTCGTCTGCGCTCATGAGATTCGTCCGCGTTGGTTATGTCGCCGAGCTGATGCTTTTTCTAGTCACCGGCGGCTTCCGGTGTTTCACGATGGCGGTCGGATTGCCCAAGCAAATCTGCGCCCCCACACCGATCAACTGCGCGGCCTGGCCGCCGCGTGTATCAGTTTCTTGAGGTCGCTTTTCGTCATCTGCATCATGGCCTGCATCACGCTAGCCGCTTTTGCGCGATCCTTGCTGCCGAGCAGGTCCATCAGCGCGGTGGTGACGATCTGCCACCACACCCCGTATGTGTCTTTCAACCACGAGGAGTCGCCCGGCTGGCCGCCGCCGCGGGCGAGCTTCTTCCAGTGGTAATCGACCGCACGCTGCGTCTGGCAGCTCACTCCAAGCGCCGACCGCAGCAAAAAAAGCGGTGAACGCAAACGACACGAGCGCGCCTATCGTTGGCATTTTATCCGGTTCGACCTGCGACATCTGCGGTTAAAGTTTCTCATCGAGCCCCGGCCTGAGCGTGTTGAGCACCTTCATCGCGGTGCCGATGATGGTTTGAGCGAGGCCGACGTGGTCGGCGGTCATGGCGGCGAATCGAAAACGAGAGTTTTGAACCGCAGATTTCACTGTGTGCGCAGATGGCAAAGCCGATTCGAGCACGAACCCTGAGATGGGGGATATCATGATCTGCGTTCATCTGCGCCATCTGCGGGTGATCGGGTTTGTTCACTCCTGCACCGTGCTGCTCGCACTCCTCAAACAGGGTGAGGCCTGAGAGGTTCCGCTGGCTCCTCTGGTGGCGAGACTGGGGCCGACGGCGCGGATCAGCACGGACTTCTCGGTCGCGCCCGTAATGACAGAACTTGTACTCACGGTGGCACCGGGAAGAATATTATTCAGGAAGGAGACATTGATGATCCGCGGTGATGGACGCGCTGGGCGTACCATCGTAAAGCTCGGCGAAGACTGCAGCTATCGTGTCGCCACTGCGGTGAGCGACGGGAACTGTATATAGCTCATCCAACCGTGGAGCGATTTAATCATGGCGACCAGGTTTTCTATTGTGGCTGGCTTCACGAGGAGCGAGTTGGCGCCGAGATCCGCCGCCCGGTTTGAATCCTCGATTCGCGTAGACGCAGTCATGATAAACACCGTGAGCCGTTTGAGGCCCGGCTGGTCCCGTAGCCATTCCAGTACTTGAAAGCCATTGATAACGGGCATATTTATATCGAGGAGCACGACGCTGGGGAGCGGGTACTCGAGACGATTACCGTATAAACTTTCGCCTTTTAAGTAAGCGATGGCTTGTTCGCCGTCATGCGCCTCGGGCAGATTGCAATCGAATCCCGCCTTTTTGAAGGCAATGCGCAGCAAAAACAGGTCATTCTCGCTGTCGTCCACGAGCAAAATAGTTGGTTTTTCGTTCAAAATGTGATCAAGGGTTTAAACTAGAACTATACGATCAGGACTGTACCGGAAGTGCACGATACCTTGTTTTGCTCGCGACCGCTTGCGCATCCGTCACGGGCCTAACCTACGCCAGTGTACTTACTGTGCCGGAAGTCTCGCCCGCCTTTGGAATTTCGAACCAAAAGCGACTGCCCTGACATAAAACAGAATCCACACCGGCGTGCCCGCGCATGCGTTCTGCGCCTTTTAGCACGATGGTCAACCCGATGCCCGTGCCGGCAAATTTGCCTCCTTGCAGCCGCGTAAACAATCGGAAGACTTCCGCCTCCTGCCCACGGGCGATGCCAATGCCGTTGTCTTCAACCCATACCCGGACGAATTTGCCTCGCTCCTGCGCGTGCAGATGAATCACCGGCGGCCGGCCCGGGGCAACAAACTTCAAGGCGTTGCTCATTAAATTATAGAGCATTTGAATCACCGTCGCTTCGTGGCCCAATATAACGGGCCACGGCCCCGGTGCCTGCACGCGCGCGTTTTTTTCCAGGATCTGATCCGCAAGTTGGAAAAGCGTGGTTTGTACCACCCCCTCCAGTTTTATCGGCGCCAGTTCAATTTGCTCCTGGCTGATGCGGCTGAAGGCGAGGAGGTCTCTGAGCAACGCATCCATGAACTGCGCCGAGGAGCGGATGCGGCGGCCAAAGCCATGGCCCGTTTCGCTCAAGCCGGCCCCCGCCTCTTCCACCAACATCGCGGCGAAGCCTTCCATGGACCGCAATGGACCTCGCAGATCGTGCGCGATGGAATACACAAATGTTTCCAATTGCTTGTTGGTCGAGGTCAATTCCTCGGTTCGTTCCGTGACGAGGTGTTCAAGCTGTACCGCGTGATCGGCCAGTTGCACCTGGGCTCTTTTCAAGGCATCGCCCACCCGCTTGCGTTCAGTGATGTCGTAAAAGCAGTTCATCACTCCCGTAATCTTTCCCTGCTTATCCTTCAAAGGAACAATGTTGGCAATGACGGTGATACGAGAGCCGTCAGGACGCTCAATGACGACCTCTGAATCGCGCACGGCGGTTATTTCACCGCTCAGTACGCGAACCACCGGCGTCTGGTCGTAAGCCATAAAAGTCCCGTCAGGGAGATACGCTTTGAAAGAGCCACAAAACCGTTCGTCGGTATCGCCCAAGACGGGTGCACGGCCCCATAATTCCGCAGCGTATGCGTTGAATTTCTCGATCCTTCCTGCCGTATCGACAGAGTAGACGGCGACG
>JBKJRG010000660.1:0-9829 GCA_046594805.1 Opitutaceae bacterium
ACTCCAGACACCGAATACGCCGGCGGCATGCAGGTGTTCTGGCGATGCCGCCAGCAGCGGACGCTGCACGGCGGTCAGCGCCATCGCGACGGTCGCGGTCTTCGTCGGCAGCCCACCGCTCGGAAAGAGCGTGAGCTCACTCGTGCGCGCGACGCCATGGGCCGTGCTCATCCCCGGCTGCACGTCTTCATAGGAGGCGTTGAGTCCATGCGGCCGGATGTCGTAATGCCGCATGTCCATCGCCGGCGCATCCGGCGACCACAGCCACGCGGTCAACTGCGCCGTGCCCTTCGCCGCATCGCGAATCTCGAGCCCGGTGGGATAAGACTGCCAGAAATCCTTCACGCTGATCGACAGTCCGCCGCTCACATCCCCTACGAAACCAAGTCCCGACGCCCGTTTCCCGGCACCGGCGAAGATCCACGCGCTTTGCGGATTCGTGCGCTTGTACACCGTGAATCCATCCGGTGTCGGCTGCGTCAGCTTGTAGTCGCTCCAGATCGCATGCTGCTCCGTTTCGCTCGCCGCATAAAAGCGACCGCCCTCGAAGCGCTGGCCGGCCACCTGTGTGGCGTTGCCCCCGCCGGGTTGGATCGGTTCGGCCCACAATCCGCCGTCCGGACCCGAGAACCGCACATGGCGGTTCCACGACTGCTCCCGCAGCGGCACGGCAAATGTCAGCCCGAGCCCGCGGACGAAGTCCTTCTCCTGGTCGCCGTCGAAAAAGAAGGTGTGCACCACGCGGATCGCCTCCTGCCCCGCATGGAAATACAACCTCACCGAAAACGGCAGCCACTCGCGGCCGCCCTGCGCGCCGCGGTGCTTGCCCTCGAGCCGCACCACCGCGCGAACCGGGCCACTTTGCTCAACCGTCACTTTCTGAACCTGGCTGAAAAATGTTTCGCGCCGAGGCGCCGCGTCCAATTCCTCCGGCCCGGACTGCAGCACGCAGACGAGCCGGCCGGCGCGACCCACCTCGCGGCCATCGATTACCAGCGACTCGATCAGGTTCGTGCCGCCCCGCAGCAATCGAGCCTTCAGCTTGCCGGTGTCGATGTCGATCGCCGCGTCGGTTTGAGCGACGTGCAGCGTGGCGCCAACTGCTGTGGCCACGAGGGTCGCCGGGCCGAGGGTAAACGTGCCGGTCGAGTCGGGACCGGCCACGGTCGCGAATCCACTCCATTTCAGCGAGCCGTCCGGCCAGTACGCGAGCGGCCAGGTCTGCAGGGGTAGCGCCTGGCTATCCGCGGACTTCAGCGAAAACACCTGGTCTTTGGCGACCGTTCCCCGAGGCCAAGGGACGCCGAAGCTGACGCCGGTAGTGACAGGCGCCGGCGTATGGCCGAGCCAGTTGATCTGGACGGGCTCGGCGGCGCGGGCGATCAGACTGGAGCAGACAATGGCGATGGAGACGGAAAGAGAACGAAGCGGGGTCATGGAGAATAGATGACGATGGTAGCTACGAGCGTGAGCGAGTGGAGCGAAAACCACTCGCTCACGCTCTTGGCTACCGGCCGATTGAACGCGAAGAAAGCTACGACGAGCGCTCGAACAGTGCGTTGTGCCGCAGCGACGCGCAACGGTGCGTTTATGCGCGGACAGTCCGGGCCGAAGCTGCTTCGATCGACTCCGGCATCCGGCCGGAGATTCGCCATCTGCGGCAGAATGCCGCAGCCCAAAACCCAAAAACCCAAACCCACGTGGCGCCCGTGGCGTGAGGCCTGCCTTGGCGGAAAACAGCCCGGGAAGCGAAGATTCGAAATTGCGCCTTCTCTTCCGCGCGCGTTCTCCCTAAATCCCGCGCTTCACGCCTGATGCCTCTCCAGCGACCCAAGACCTCCACCAAGTCCCAATCGTCCGCCGCCGCGGCCTCCGCCAAGCCCGCGCGCCGATCGACCGCCTCCGGCTCCGCCCAATCCGCCATCCGCGATCCGCAATCCGCAATTCTTCCGGCGCCCCGCCCCATCCGCAAGCTGATGGCCGCGAATCGCAGTGAAATCGCCGTCCGGATCTTTCGCGCCGGCACCGAGCTCAACCTGCGCACCGTGGCGATTTTCGCCCACGAGGATCGGCTTTGCATTCATCGTTACAAGGCTGACGAGGCTTACCAGGTCGGCACGGGCAAGGGACCCGTCGCCGCGTACCTCGACATCGAGAGTATTGTGGCCGTCGCGAAGGAAAAGGGCGTCGACGCCATTCATCCCGGTTACGGTTTCCTCTCCGAGAACGCCGGCTTCGCCCGCGCCTGCCAGCGTGCCGGGCTGATCTTTGTCGGGCCGCGTCCCGAGTTGCTCGACATGATGGGCGACAAGACCGCCGCCCGCGCCCTCGCCCAGAAGATTGGCGTCCCCGTTCTGCCCGGCACCGAGAATCCGATCACCGATCGCGAAGAGGCGCTCAAGACCGCCAAGGCGATCGGTTTTCCGCTGATCATCAAGGCCGCGTTCGGCGGTGGCGGCCGCGGCATGCGCGTGGTGCACAAGCCCGGGGATCTGGCGCATCTGCTCGACGAGGCGCAGGGCGAGGCGGAGCGCGCCTTCGGGAACAACGCGGTCTTCCTCGAGAAATACATCCCGCGCGCCAAGCACATCGAGGTCCAGATTCTCGGCGACCAGCACGGCAACGTCATTCACCTCCACGAGCGCGACTGCTCCGTGCAGCGTCGCCACCAGAAGGTGGTTGAGGTCGCGCCGTCGTTCGGTCTGCCCGCCGAGATCGTCCACGAATTGTGCGAGGCCGCCGCGCGGATGGCCCGCGAGATCCGTTACGACAACGCCGGCACGGTCGAATTTCTCTACGACCTCGACCATCACGAATGGTTTTTCATCGAGATGAACCCGCGCATCCAGGTGGAGCACACCGTGACCGAGGTCATCACCGGCCTCGACCTGGTCCGCGCCCAAATCCTGATCGCGCAGGGCCACGCGCTGCACTCGGCGGTCGTGGGCATGCCGCCGCAGGAGGAAATTCCGCGCAACGGCTATGCGATCCAGTGCCGGATCACGACCGAGGATCCGGAAAACAAATTCATCCCCGACTATGGCCGGATCGTGGCCTATCGCTCGCCGGGCGGGTTCGGCGTCCGGCTCGATGGCGGCATGGGCTACGCCGGCGCGGTCATCACGCCGTTCTACGACTCGCTGCTCGTGAAGAGCATCACCAGCGGACAAACCTACGACATCGCGATGGGCCGCGCGCGGCGCACGCTGTCCGAGTTCCGGATCCGCGGAGTGAAAACCAACATCCCGTTTCTCGAGAACCTGATCGCCCACCCGCAGTTCCGCAGCGGCCAGGCCACCACCGCGCTGATCGACACGACGCCGGAGCTCTTCAGCTTCAAGCCGCGCCGCGACCGCGCGACCAAGCTGCTCAACTTCCTCGGCAACGTCATCGTCAACGGCAACCCTCACGCGAAAGGCTACCGGCCGGAAAAGCCGCTCTTGCCGGCGCTGGCGCCGGCGGCGACCGGGGTGGGAGTTCGGGGTTTGGAGTTTGGTGTTTCAGGCCAAGCCCCCGTAAGAACCGGCTCTGCCCCGGCAACGCCAAACTCCAAACACCAAACTCCGAACCCAAGCAGCGCGCCGCCGCCCGGGACCCGCCAGCTCCTGCTCGAACTCGGTCCGCGCAAATTCGCCGAGTGGACCCTGAAGCAAAAGCGCCTGCTCATCACTGACACCACCTGGCGCGATGCGCATCAGTCGCTGATGGCGACGCGCGTCCGCAGTTACGACATGCTCGCCTGCGCCGATGCCCTGGCCCGGCGGGCGCCCAATCTGTTTTCGCTCGAGATGTGGGGTGGCGCGACCTTCGACACCGCCATGCGTTTCCTGAATGAGGATCCGTGGGAGCGGCTGCGGCAGCTGCGCGCCCGCGTGCCGAACATTTGCTTCCAGATGCTGTTCCGCGGCGCCAATGCCGTCGGCTATACCAACTACCCGGACAACGTCGTCGCCGGTTTTGTGAAGCACGCCGCGAGCAGCGGCATGGATATCTTCCGGGTGTTCGACTCGCTGAACTACCTGCCGAACCTGCGCGTCGCCATGGCAGCGGTGCAGGACACGCACGCCATCTGCGAGGCGGCCATCTGCTACACGGGCGACATTACCGACCCGGCGCGGGAGAAGTACAATTTGACGTATTACGTGAAAATGGCGCGCGAGCTGGAGCGGATGGGCGCGCATTTTCTTGCGATCAAGGATATGGCCGGGCTCTGCCGGCCCTACGCCGCGCAGAAGCTGGTCAAGGCGTTGAAGGATGAAGTCGGGCTGCCGATCCATTTTCATACGCATGATACCAGCGGCGTCGCCGCGGCCAGCGTGCTGCGCGCGGCGGATGCCGGCGTCGATGTGGTCGACCTGGCGCTCGCGTCGATGAGCGGCAGCACCTCGCAACCCAACCTCAACTCGATCGTGGCGGCCCTCCAGCACATGCCACGCGATACCGGGCTCGATTTGCCAGCGCTCAACGAGTTTTCGGATTACTGGGAAACGGTGCGCGAATACTACCGCCCCTTCGACACCGCACCCAAGAGCGGCTCGGCCGAGGTGTATCTGCACGAAATGCCCGGCGGCCAGTACACCAACCTGCGGGAGCAGGCCGCCTCGATGGGCGTCGCCCAGCGCTGGCCCGAAATCGCCCGCCTCTACGCCGAGGTCAACCAGCTGTTTGGCGACATCGTGAAGGTCACCCCCAGCTCGAAAGTCGTCGGGGACATGGCGCTTTTCCTCTTCAGCAAGGGCATCAAGCCCGGCGACGTCGTGAACCTCGAGCCCGGAGCGCTGCCTTTCCCCGAGAGCGTGATCGACATGATGATGGGCGGCCTCGGCTGGCCCGAAGGCGGCTGGCCCGATCAGGTCTGGAAAGTCATCCTCGGCCAGGAGCGCTACCAGCAAGCCCGGGCGCGGTATGTTGGCGCCACCTCCCAGAAACTCGGGCGTAAACTCCTGGCCCAACCGAAAACTCAAAACTCGAAACTCAAAACCTCCGCCGCGGGCGCGCTCGACCTCGAGAAAACCCGCGCCGAACTCAGCGAGCGCCTGAAGCGCGCGGCGAGCGACGACGATCTCTATTCGCACCTGATGTACCCGACGGTGTTCGCCGACTTCGCGAAGCACGCGCAGGCTTACAGCGACGTCAGCGTGCTGCCGACCCCGGCGTTCTTCTACGGCCTGAAGCCGGGCGAGGAAATCTCCGTCAACATCGAGGAAGGCAAGGTACTCATCATCCGGCTCATCTCCGTGGGGCAGCCCGACAAGGAAGGTCGCCGCACCATTAGCTACGAGCTGAACGGCATCGGCCGCGAATCGGTGATCGTCGACAAAACCATCACACCCAAAACCAAGGCCCGGCCCAAGGCCGACCTCAACGATCCGATGCAGGTCGCCGCGCCGATTCCCGGCTTGATCGCGCAACTGCAGGTCTCGGTCGGCGGCAAGGTCAGCAAGGGCGACAAGCTCCTCATGATGGAAGCGATGAAAATGCAGAACACCGTCTACGCGCCGAGCACCGGCGTGGTGGCCGAACTGCACGTGGCGCTGGGCGACACCGTCGAGGCGAAGGATCTCTTGATCAAGATTCGCGCGGCGGGGTAAGTGGCTGCGGCTTCCAGCCGCAGTTCAACCGGAAGGAATCTCCGGCTGGAAGCCGGAGCCACGCCAAGCATTTCGTCCCCCCCGAACCATGAGCCAACGCCCCGTCACCGCCTACACGAAGGTCAACGGCATCTTTTGGTTCGCACGGATGCTCGACAAGATTCGCAAGCACGCGCGCGAGGAGCTGCACGAGCGGCACCAGCCCTTTCTCGGCCAAGGCTTCGATGACCGGCTCTGCCGGTTCATGCGGATCGATTACGCCACGCTGCACGCCCGTGTGCTCGCGGGTGAGAGCGACGAAGCGGCCTTCGCCTGGTGCCAGCAGAACGGCCGCGGTTTGGATGAGGTCGATATTCTGATCTGGAACGGGTTCGTGTCGAAGCGCGGCTGGCGCGACGAAACGACCGCGGCACTCGAAGCCGACAAGGCGAAAAGCGGCCTCACTCATCGCACCGACCTCCTGACGTTTTTCGATTTCTACGACGTCGATGAGGGCCGGGCGCCGCGATGAGACGTCGCGTCCCGTAGCCACGAGCGTGAGCGAGTGGAAAAGAATCCCCCGGGCCCAAAATTCGGCTCCTTCCCGCTCGGAGCCACCGGCGCACACCCGCTGACGTTGCCGCCACCCTACTTCTTCGCCGCCGCGGCCGCCCGCACCGGCGCTTTCGCCTCCGGATGAGTCGCCAGCAACGCGCGCAACTCTTTCACGATCGCCGGCTGCTCCGCGGCGAGATTCCGCGTTTCGCCTGGGTCGGCGACGTAGTCGTACAGTTCAAGCTCGGCCGTCTCCGCGTCCGCGCCGATTTTTTTCCATTCCACCAGCCGGTGACGCGCCGTCCGAATTGCGCGCCCAAGTGACTCACCCTGTCCGGGACGATTCCGTGGATAGGCGTGATAAACATGATCGCGCAGCGTGCGGGCGGGGTCGCGCAACACCGGCACGAAGCTCCGCCCATCCATGGGTTGAGGAATCGCGTTCGGTGCGGGGAGGCCCGCGAGTTCGCACAGCGTCGGGAAAACATCGACGGTCTCGATCAACGCACGCGTATGAGTCCCAGGTCGCGTCACCCCGGGCGCGACGACCAACAGCGGAATCCGCACCGCCTGCTCATAATTGGTATGTTTCGTCCACATCCCGTGATCGCCCAGGTGCCAGCCGTGATCACCCCACAGCACGATCAGTGTGTTCGCGGCGAGATCCAGCCGGTCCAGTTCATCAATCACCTTGCCAATCTGCGCGTCGACATAGCTCACGCTCGCGTAGTAGCCATGGAGCAGTTTGCGCTGCATCTCCTCGGGCACGGCGCCGCGCTCCGGGATGGGCTCGTACTGGTTGAGCTCCATCGTGGTTTTTCCCGCGTAGCCCGGCGCACCCTCCGGCGGCGTGGTCCGGGCGGCGAGCAGAAGTTTCGAGGGATCATGGAGGTCCCAATACTTTTTCGGCACCGTGAACGGCAAATGCGGTCGCGCAAAACCAACCGCGAGAAACAGCGGTTCGCCCGGCCGGGCCTTCGCCGCGCGCAAACGCCGGATCGCCTCTTCCGCCAGCCGTCCATCGCCATAGGCATCGTCTGGTGCATCCGGACTTTCCCAAGCGGCGCCCCGGGGCAAAGTCGCATTCGCCCCCGCCTGCGCGTTCGTGAAAAAAGCCTCCTCGCGCGTAAGTTTCCCGCCGGTGCTCGCCGACAGAACGTACTCCACCAGCTTTTCCGCATGAAACGGGACGCTCCACGACGCGCCGTCGTTGGTGTTGCCGTGGCCGACGTGAAGGATTTTGCCCATCCCTTCCGCGCGCCAGCCCTGTCGCATGAAGTACTGCGTGAGCGTGACTGCATCCGGCACCGCGACCCGAAAATTGGTGCTGAGGTTGTAGATCCCCAGGCTGGTCGAACGCGAGCCGAGCATCAGGTTGTTTCGCGAGGGAGAACACACCGCCTGGTTGCAGTAGGCCGCGTCGAAGCGCAGGCCGCGCGCCGCGAGCCGATCGATATTGGGCGATTTCGCGAGGGTGTCGCCATAACAGCCCAGCGCGGGCTTCAGATCGTCGACGCAAATCAGGAGGACATCCGGGCGTGCGACCGATGTCGCCCGCGCACCTCGAACGGCCTCCGCAAAGAAGACGAATAACGTTAAACGAAGAAAACACTCGATGAAGCGGCGGTGGGAAAACCGCCGCTCCGCCTGGCGCTCGACTGGAGCGGGGGTTTTCCAACCGCCGAAGCTGCCAATGAAATCCGCTCTCATCGCGGACTTTTAATCGCGTGATCCACCGGGAGGTTCTCTCCCGCCCAGGATTTCTCCCACGTGGTGCGAGCGGCGGCATCTACCCAGAACGGATCGCTGGCCGGCAGCCCCAGCGGCAGCAGCGCCACGCTGCAGAGGTAAAGGCTGCCGGTTGAAATATAAGTCTCCCCCAGCCCCGGCTGGTGACCCGCCAGGCCAATCTTCAGCCAGCCTTGCGCATCGAAGGTCCCGGGAGCTTCGAGGGTTCTCCCGATCACGCTCGTTAGCGCCACCCGCGCCTGCGCGGGCTTGACCTCGGGGGGGAGCATCTTGCGCCAGGCGGCGACGGCGAGACCTTGAAATGCCCCGCACCGGTATGCGATCGATCGCCCGATCGGCGGATAGGATCCGTCCGGCGCGATCAGCCGCTCCTGCACCGCCGCCCAGCGGGTCAGCCGCTCGCGGACCTTGCCGCGCAGCGTTTTCCAGGCGGGCGTCTCGTCGCCCACGACTTCGAGCGCATCGAGCAACATCGGCTGGATCACGAACGAATTGTAATAGTCCCAGTGAAATTCCGGCCCGTCGCCATACATCCCGTCGCCGAGGTACCAGGCCTCGTGTTTCAGCAACGCCTCGACCAGCCGCGCTTCGTCGCGCTGTTCGCCGGCCCGGTGGAGAAACGCTTCGATCTCCGAGGCGAAGAGCTTCCAGTTGTTTTCGCCCGCCTGGATGGGCCGCGACGACTTGAGCGCCGCGACCACGTTTTTCCGGGTCGACGGTTCCAGTTTTTTCCACAGCTCGTTCGGCGCGCGCAGCATCGCCTGGGCGAGAAAGGCGGCGTCGACCAGCGGCTGCCGGCCGGTCGAGAAATTCAGGAAGTCGGGCGACGCCGGATCCGTGCCGGCGTGAATCGCGTGCCGGGCCAGGGCAGCAAAGCGGGCCCGCTCCGCGCCCTCCGCGGAGCCATCGGCGCCGAGTTCCAACCAAGGGGCGATGCCCGCGAGCAGCCGGCCGAGCGCCTCCAGATACGTATAGTTGGGCCGATCCTTGGATGACGGATGTGACTCAACCGGCATTGTTTTCTTCAACCTGCCCTCGGCCAGCGCGGAGAGCACCGGCGTCGCCAGTTTCGTCGCGATCGCAGACCAGTAGGCGCGGTCATCGGCGCCGGTAGTCGGCACCGTGGCTACGGCTGAAGGGGCGCGGCCAGGCTGCGCGGCGAAGGATCCTCCAGCCGCGAACAAGCTGGCAGCTGCGCTGAGTTTCACGAAGTCGCGCCGGGTTTTCATGGCAGGATAATACGGCAATCTCCCTCAGCCACGAACGGGCTTCAAACTCCGAATTCTAATTACGACGGTCCTTGGGATGCGTCCGTAACCCCACGCTCAAAACCCACAACTGGGCGGAGCGCGCCACGCGCTAATACGCCGTCTGCGGCGGCCGGATCACCTGCCACAGCGTGCGCGCCGTGATCTGCAAATCCAGCCACACCGACCAGTGCGTGATATAGAAGACGTCCCAGTACACGCGGCGGTTGAGCATTTCGTTTTCGAGTATTTCTCCCCGGTAGCCGAGGCTCTGCGCCAACCCCGTGATCCCGGGCTTCACCAAATGGCGCGTGCGATACCCGTGGGTTTGCCGGCGAAATTCCTCGTCCAAGAGCGGCATGTAGGGCCGCGGGCCCACGATGCTCATCTCGCCAATGAGGACATTCCAGAACTGGGGAAACTCGTCGAGGCTCCGGCGCCGCATGAGACGCCCGAAGGGAAAGATGCGCTCGTCCTTCGCGCTGGCCTGGCGCGATTCCGTCGCGGGATCCTCCGGCGTGCCGTGCATCGAGCGGAATTTCAGCATGCGGAACAACCGTCCCTGCTGCCCCAGGCGCTCGCGCACATGGAACAGCGGACCCGGCGCCTGCGCCCGCTGCATCAGTGCCACCCAAAGGCACAACGGTGGCAGCACCAGCACCACGACCGGCAGCGCAACCGCCACGTCGAACGCCCGCTTCACGATCC
>JBKJRG010000722.1:0-3329 GCA_046594805.1 Opitutaceae bacterium
CACCGCCGCGTCCTGAGCTCGCCGAACGCGGTGCATTGCGCTACATCGCGGTCACCAGCCTCGGAGCGGGCGCGGACTGTGCCGCGCCCTTCGCCGCTGCCCGCGCGCTCGGGGCGGAGGCGATGGATGTGCAGCTTTGCGATTTCGACACGCCGCTGCGCACGGCCGTCGGCGTCAGCCGAAAAATCGCCGCCGCCGCCCGCCGCCACGCGTTGCCCTTCGCCATCGAGACGCACCGCGACACCTTCACCGAGACGCCCGAAGCAACGCTGGCGCTCGCCCGCGCTTACCGCGCCGCCACGGGCGAGACGCTGCCGCTCTGCCTCGATCACTCGCACTTCGCCCTCGTGCGTCACCTCGCTCCCGATCAGCTCTGGCCGCGCCTGCGCGAACCGGCGGCGCTGCTCGCGGCCGCGACGCAGTTCCACCTCCGCCCGTTCAATGGTCACCACTGCCAGCTTCCCGCGCTGACGCCGTCCGGCCGGCGCACGCCCGAGTATCGCGACTGGCTTGGTTACGTCGCGGAGTTGTTCGCGCACGAGCGAGCACGCCCGATGCGCGCGCCGCTGCTGGTGGTGGTCGAGATCGGGCACGCGGCACCCGCCTATCGTTTGAGCGGGTTTCCCGACACCTGGCGTGACGCCTGCGCCGTCGGTGCCGATCTGCGCCGCCTCTGGCGCGCCACCGCATGAGTACCGACCCGCTCGATGCGCTCGGCCCGATCGGCCTCGGCTGCGTCACCTTCGGCCGCGAGATCGACGCCGGCGCTGCGTTTGCCCTGCTTGACCACGCGATCGCCCGTGGCGTCACGCACTTCGACACCGCCGCTGCTTACGGGGCCGGGGCTTCCGAGGAGATTGTCGGCGCATGGCTCGCCTCGCGCCGTCCCCGGGGCCTGGTCGTCGCCACCAAAGCCCTGCCACCGTATGCGGCGGGACCGCTCACCGCGTCGGTCGAGAGCAGCCTTCGCCGGCTGCGCGCGGCCACGCTCGAACTGTTCTATCTCCACCGGTGGGATGCCACCTTGACGGACGATACTCTCGCGCTCCTCGACACTTTCATGCGCGCCGGAAAAATCCGTGCCCTCGGCATCAGCAACATCGGGGCCGGCCAGCTCGCGGCGGTGTTGGAGAGGCAGCGCGCGCTCGGGCTCGCGCCGTTTCGCGTTTTGCAGTGCAACCAAAACCTTGCCGTGTCCGAGCTCGACGCGCCGATGCGCGCCGGGTGCGCCGCGCACGGTTTGCGCGTGGTGACGTTCAGCCCCCTCGGCGCGGGCTTCCTCACCGGCAAGCACCGCGCCGGCGTCGCGCCGGGCTCGCGCTTCGCGCTCATCCCCGGACACCAGGCGATTTATTTTCAGCCCGCCGCACGGGCGCGGCTGGATCGACTCCTCGCCCTGGCGGCGCGCACGGGCCATCCGCCCGCGCATCTCGCACTGGCGTGGGCCCTGCACCGGCCCGATGTGGCCGCGGTGCTCGTGGGCGGCCGTACGCCCGCCCACCTCGATCAGGCCTTAGCCGCGCGCGCGGTCGACGACGCCCCTTTGCTCGCCGAGCTCGATGCACTCACGAATTGAATTTAGTCGTTGTTTGCTCCGTTCCTGAGTTCCTGATTTCTACATTGGTTTTTTCAGAGCCTCCTTGACTACATCCATGAAACACATCGCCCTTCCGCTTTTCTTCGCCCTGACGCTCCCACTCGCGGTCGCGGCCGACGCACTCGTGCCCGTGGCCGCCAACATCCCGCAGACGCTCGTAGCCGATCCGCAGGTGCGCCTCACTTTCGGCGACGAACGTCTCGTCCTCGCCGGGGGGCTGCAACCCTCCATGCTCTACACCCGCACGGGTGCTCTCGTCGTGCAATCGCAGTTGCCCGAGCCTTCGATCCCGGCCGAACGCTACGTTTCCCATTGGTTGATGGGCACCGTCGTATCGCGGGATGAGGGTCGCACGTGGACACCGTTCCCGCTGCCTCCCGGCAAGAATGGGGTCAACCTGGAGGGCGGCGCACTCCAGCTCCGTGACGGCTCGATCGTCGCCCTCGACACCTATGTGACGCCGGGAAAAAAGCCCGGCCAGGGCGAGGGTGAGCTTTATTCCTCGAAGGACGACTGGCGCACGCTCGAGGGGCCGGTCGACATCACGTTCGATCTGCCGGGCGTCAATTTCAAGGGCTCGTCCGATGACGGCGGCCGACCGCACACCGCGGTCCGTCTCCACCGCCGCATCCTCGAGCTGCCCAACGGTGATCTGCTCACCACATTGTATGGCTGGTTCGAGGGTGACCGCACCCCCTCCGCCTATATGCCGACCATGATGAAGACTCGCGTCGTCCTCCTCCGCTCAACCAATCGAGGCCGGCACTGGACGCTGGTTTCCACCGTCGCGGCCGATGGTGCGGTTGGCACGGAGGGGTTTGACGAGGCCGTGCTCGCCCGGATCGCGCGGGGCCCGCGCGCCGGCCGGCTCATCTGCCAGATGCGCACGGGTCGCGAGCAGTGGGAGGCGATCTCGGACGACGAGGGCCGTACGTGGAAAAAGGCCCCGCGCATATACGCCGATCTCGACGTCTATCGCACCGAGAAATGGGTCGAACTCTTTCGCGGCGTGAAGGACAAGCACGGGAAGCTGATTGAAAACAACCCGGTGGAGCTCGTGGGCGCCGTCGTCGACCCCGATTTGCTCGTCCTGCGCAGCGGCATCCTCGTCGCATCGTTCGGAGTTCGGGTGCCTCCGCGCGCCTGCTGGCCCCGCGCCGAACACCCCTGGAACGGCAGCTACCTCGCCTTCAGCCTCGATGACGGCGCCACCTGGAGCCACGTCGTGCGCATGACCTCGGGCGTGCTCACCACCCATTACACCGCGATCGAGGAGTCTCCGACCGACAACCGTATCTTCTTTGCCTACGATCTCGGCGATTGGCGCAGCGGTCGCGGCCGCTCCACGTTCGGCCGCACGGTGGAGGTTTCGCAGGTGAAAAAATAACACCTGAGTCCCCGCCGTGCTTCCCCGCCGCGATTTTATCCGCCTCGGTTCGTTGGGCGCCGGGGCGGCGCTGTGGACTTCGCGGCTCCGCGCCGCGTCCGCGTCGTCCACCGGAACTGGCGTCACCATGGACGATTGGCGGGCCCGTCTAAAATCAGCCGAGGACCTCGGTGTGCCCTACCTGCGCGATTCGCTGCGCATCGACGCGCCCCGGCGGGCGGCGTTGACAGTACACACCCAGCTCGCCGATCCCGCGCACTGCGGGCGCCGGCGGGGCGGCTGGGCGGTGCGGGGTGGCGTGCCTGACAGTTATTCGTGGGCCGTGCTGCGCGACACGGCCGTGCT
>JBKJRG010000778.1:0-7547 GCA_046594805.1 Opitutaceae bacterium
CTCCCGCAAGAGCGCGTATTCCGCCGGCAGCGGCTCTTGCGGGAGGGGCAGGCGCTGTTCACCTACCTGCATCTCGCGGCTGGCCCGGAGCTAGCCAGGGTGCTGCTGAAGAAACGGATCCTCGGCATTTCGTATGAGACGGTGGAGGGCTCCGACGGCAGCTTTCCGCTGCTGAAGCCGATGTCGCAAATCGCGGGCCGCCTCTCGATCCAGATCGGCGCCTACTTCCTGCAGTCGCAACACGGTGGTTCCGGCGTTCTGCTCGGCGGCATTCCGGGCACCATGCCCGGCCATGTAGTCGTGGTTGGCGCGGGCAACTCCGGCGCTCACGCGGTGCAAATGGCGGTCGGGATGGGCGCGCGCGTCACGGTCCTCGACCTCGACATGCGCAAACTCGAGGCCCTCGACATGGAATACCGCGGCCGCGTGGTGACATTGATGTCGAATCCGGCCAATATCGAAAACGAAGTCGCCGACGCCGACTTGCTCATCGGGGCGGTGCTGATCCCGGCCGCGAAGGCACCGATTGTCGTCTCCAAGCAGGTCGTCGCAAAAATGCGGAAGGGCAGTGTCATCGTCGACATCGCGATCGACCAGGGCGGTTGCATCGAGAGCATTCGGCCCACGTCGCACGAGCAGCCGGTCTACACGCAGCACGGCGTGGTGCACTACGCGGTGCCCAACATGCCGGCGCTGGTCGGTCGCACGTCGACGTTGGGCCTCACCCAGGCCACCGAGCCGTATGTCGCGATGTTGGTGAACAAGGGCATCGAGCGCGCGCTGGCGGAGCACCAGGGCCTGAACCGCGGCGTCAACACGGAAGACGGCAAGATCACTTATCCGGCCGTGGCGAAGGCGCTGGGTTACGCGTGAGCCGTGGGCGGGGCGGGTTGCTCCGAACTGGCCTGGGTTCCAAGGTGCGATTTTTCAAGGCAGCCGCGTTTCGCCCGCAACTCCGGCTCGCTCGGAAAGCCGGCCCCACCTTGGGCGGAGGAGCGCTCGGGCGCGATCTGCTCCACGCTTGCCTGACCCGCGGCGAATACTGACCGTGCCCGCATGGTCCTGAGACTCTGCATCCTGATGATCAGCCTGGCGTACGGTTCGACCGCGGGGGTGCAGGCGGAACCGCTGCCGGTCGGCGCCGGCCGGATCAAGTTTCCCAACGGCGCCGAACCCATCACGCTTTTCACCTACAAGCCGCCGACCTATCAAGGCGGGCCGCTGCTGGTGGTTTTCCATGGCGTGGCGCGCAACGCCGAGGATTACCGGAACTACGCGATTGCCCTGGCCGAGCGCCATCGGGCGATGGTGGTGACACCGCATTTCGACGCGGAGCGGTTTCCGAGCGTGCGTTACCAGCGGGGTGGGCTGCTTGATTCCACGGGCGCGGCCCAGCCGCAGGAAAAATGGACGTACGCCGTCGTGCCGAAAATCGTCGCCCATGTGCGCGGGCTCGAGGCGCAACCCAAGCTGCCCTATTATTTGATCGGGCACTCGGCGGGCGGGCAGTTTCTGATCCGGCTGGCGGCTTTTTTGCCCGGCGAGGCCACGCGGATTGTGGCGGGAAATCCCGGCTCGCTGCTGTTTCCAACCCGCGACCAGGATTTCGGCTACGGATTCGGCGGGCTCCCCGCGGAGCTGGCCAACGACGCGACGCTCCGCCGCTACCTGGCGGCGCCGTTGACGATTTACCTGGGGACGGGCGATGTGCTGCCCTCGAATAATTTCGACGCCAGCGCCACGGGCATGCGACAGGGGCAGCATCGCCTGGCGCGCGGACGGGCCTGTTTTGCCGCGGGGCAGGCGCTCGCGCAGGAGCGCGGCTGGGAGTTCAACTGGCGCAAAGTCGAGACGGCGGACATCGGTCACAAGGCGGCGTTCATGTTCGCGGCCAAGGAAGCCGACGATGCCCTCTTTGGAAAAAACTGAGCGGGGCGGACGCGGCCGCGCGCTCGGCGTGCATTTCGGGATTTGGTGCGCGATTGCCGCCGGTCCCTTGCGCGCGGCGGAAGAAGCCTGGACGAAGGTCAACCGCGGGCAGGCTTCGGCTGCCACTCAAATTCTGGAGACGCTCGTGTTAGCCGGCCCCGACCACGCCGCGAAAGTCGAGGCCCAGCGATTGCAGCGGGAGCTCGCGCGGCAGGAACCGCCGATCTCCGGACCGCCGTAGGCCTCTGGTTCGGTGCAAGAGGGTGGGGACGCGGCGCCCTGCGCCGCGTTTGGGGCGCCACGCGGTATTCACCGGGGCGAGGGCGCCCCGGCCCCACAGTCTAACTCAGGCCGCCGCCGGCACGAGCTTCACGCTCTCGACCGCCACCCGCTCCGTCGGCGTACTCTTTTCGCCGCCTCCGCCCGACTTGGTCGGGAGGTTCGCAATCTTTTCGAGGACATCCTCGCCCGTCACGAGCTGGCCAAAAGCGGTGTATTGCCGATCCAGGAAACGGGCATCGCCGTGCACGAGGAAGAACTGGCAGCCGGCACTATCCGGGTGGGCGGACCGCGCCATCGAGATGACCCCCTTGACGTGGGGCTTCGCGTTGAACTCGGCCTTCACCTTGTAGCCGGGATCGCCGGTGCCAGGCATGCCGCTGGCGCCGGCCTTGGTGTTCGGGCATCCGCCCTGAATCATGAAGCCCTTGATAATGCGGTGAAACGCCGTGCCATCGTAGAATCCTTCGCGCACCAGTTTCTTGAAGTTCTCGACCGTCTTGGGCGCGACGTCGGGCCAGAAGGCAATTACCATTTCACCGTAACCAGTTTTGATCACGGCCTGTTCAGCGGCGGGGGCGGAGTTGCTCATGGGAGGGCACAGCGAACTCGGAGCGCGCCGGGTCGCAAGAACCATTTACGGGTGGGCCGACTCGTCCTAATTTTCGCGCAACGACTCCGGTCCGAGCACCGTTGTCCCGGCGGGAGGGTAACTCGGCGGGATTATCGCTGCCCGCGGTTGGTGGTGGGGCGTCACCCTCTGCCTGGTGGCGGCGTTGCCCCGGGGCGGCCTCGCTCTCCTGGTCGTCGCGTCCTTGGCGCGGGATCGGAGAGGAGGGAGGCCCGGCCGCCAGTATTTCCGCAACCACGGTGCCGATGCGCAGCCATTCGTCGTACAGATGAAAGCGGGTCGCGCCCGCGGCCATCCCGGCTCTGGTGCGGTCGATGCCGGAAATCATCAGGATCGGCACCGCCGGATTTGTTTTCCGAATCATCCGGACGAGGTCGAGACCGTCCAAGTCGATTGCGCGATCGGCGACTATGACATCGAAAGGCTCCGCACCGGCTTTCGCGGAGCGCGAGGCTATGCGCGATGTCCGCGAGGCCCCGCCTCCGTGTCGCTCAATCGAACGCCGCGTCGATCAATTCACAGAAATGGTGAATCAAAAACAAATGCGCTTCCTGCGCCGCCGCGCCGCTCTGGCCGGGCATGATGAGATCGCAGGTCGCGAGCCCTTTGGCCTGGCCGCCGCCGCGGCCGAGGAAGGCGATGGATTCGAGGCCGAGTTTTTTCCCCCCGTGCAGCGCCGCGAGGATATTGGCCGAGTTGCCGCTCGAGGTGAGCACGACCAGCAGGTCGCCCGGACGGGCGAGTCCGCCGACCTGCCGCGCGAAGACCTGCTCGTAGCCGAAATCGTTGCCGATGCACGTGAGCAGCGAGCCGTCGGAGGAGAGGGCGATGGCCGGCAGCGCGCGGCGGGTTTTCGCGTAGCGGCCGACAAGCTCGGTCGCAAAGTGGGCGGCCTCGGCCGCGCTGCCGCCATTGCCGCAGATCAGCAGCTTGCCGCCCCGCTGGAGCGTGGAGACGATCATCTGTCCCGCGCGGTCGATGGCAGGCCGGATCGTGGCAAGCGCTTGAAAAGTGCGCAGGGTTTCGGCGAGCGAGGCGTCGAACGTCATGGCGAACAGTCAGAGGACGGATTCGCCCACGCGCAAGACCGGGGCGGCGCCCGGGCCGCGGGGTCGATTGTCATCCATTGGATGACAACGGATCCCCCCGTCGCTGGTCCGGGGTTACGGCCACGAGAGTCGTATGAATCGAACAGCATGTTCTTGGTTTCCGGCGGGGGCTGCTGTTCAGTGGGCGCCGGCATGCGCCTGCGTTCACTCACCCTGCGACACTTTCGCAACGTGGGCTTTGCCGCGCTCGAGTTCTCGGGCCGGCAGCAGTTTCTCGTCGGCGGAAATGGCCAGGGAAAAACCAACCTGATCGAAGCGGTGGGTTTCATTTCCGCGCTGCGCTCGTTCCGCACCACGGACAACAAGCTGCTCGTCGGCCATGGCCAGCAATGCGCGGCGATTGCCTGCGTGCTCGATCATGAGCAGCAGGCCGAGACCCGGCTGACGATCAAGGTGAGGCACGACGGGAAGGAAGTCTGGGCCGACCAGGCACGGGTCACGCGGCTGGCCGATTATCTCGGCCGGTTTCCGACGGTGGTTTTTTCCTCACAGGACATTCTGCTGGTCCGCGGTTCGCCGGCCAACCGCCGCCGCTGGCTCGACCTCACGCTTTCCGCGATGGACGCGGGCTACCTGCGTGCGCTCCAGACCTTCACCCGCGCGCTGGCGGGCCGCAATGCGCTGCTCAAGACCGGCCGTCCGGCCGACGGCGAGCTCGCCGCGTTCGAACAAATCCTCGCACCCGCCGCCGTGGAGCTCATCCGGCTGCGCGAAGCGGGATTGCGGACGCTCGGCGCCGCGTTGACGACAACGTATGCGCGGGTCTGTGAAGACGCGGAGGCAGCCGCGCTGGTTTACGAGCCAAATTTTACCGAGGCGTCCATCGAGTCGCTCCTGGCCCGGCTGGAATCGGGCCGGGCGCGCGACACGCAGTTCCGCACGACGCTCGCCGGACCGCACCGGGACGATTTCCATTTTATCGTGAAACACACGGCGGCGAAGGATTTCGCCTCGGAGGGTCAGCAGCGCTCGCTCGTCCTGGCGTTGCGGCTCGCGCAGGCCGCGTGGATCCATGAGCGCAGTGGATTGCGGCCAGTCCTGCTGGCGGACGATGTCCTCGGCGAGCTCGATCCCGCGCGCCGCCGGCGTTTTTGGTCGGCGATCGATCCGGAGTCGCAGTTGATCGCGACGGGGACGCAGCTGCCCGATGCCGAACTGGGCACATGGCAGGTCTTCACGGTGGCGGATGGGACGTTCGAGACGGCGGAAAAGACCAAATAAGAAACAACAGAAAGAAGAAACGGCAGAAACCAGCCACCGCTCAGACCTGCCCCGTTTATTCTTTCTGCTCTTTGCCGTTTCTTGTTTTCATACGATGCACTTTGAGCCGTGGCACTGGGCGATGTTCGTGGTGGGAGCGCTGCTGGTGGGCGTCGCCAAGACCGGGATTGCGGGGCTCGGCATGCTCTTCGTGGTGATTTTCTCCTCGTTCATGCCGGCGAAGCAGGCGACCGGGATCGTGCTGCCGTTGTTGTGTGTGGGGGACATCGTGGCGGTGTTGTCGTACCGGCAGCACGCGAACTGGAAGCACCTGTGGCGTTTGTTTCCCTTCGCGGCGGCGGGCGTGGTGCTCGGTTATTTCGCGATGGACCGAATCGACAACCGGCAGGCGAACCTGCTGATCGGGCTCATCGTGGTCACGCTCGTGGGCCTGCACCTGTGGCGGCGCTGGCGCGGCGGACATGAGACGGATCATGGCGCGTGGTTTGCGCCGACGATCGGAGTACTGGCCGGATTTACCACGCTGGTGGCAAACGCGGCCGGCCCATTGATGGCGGTCTACCTGCTCGCGATGCGGCTGCCCAAGATGGAATACGTCGGCACCGGCGCGGTGTTCTTCCTCCTGCTGAACCTCTTCAAGGTGCCGTTCATGACGCACCTCGGGTTGATCAATGCGTGGAGCCTGCAATTGAACCTGGTACTGGCGCCGGCTGTCCTCATTGGAACGCTGGTCGGCCGGCGGCTGCTGGTGAAGATCAACCAGCGGGTGTTCGAAAACCTGGCGTTGGCGCTGAGTGCCTTAGCGGGAGCGAAACTCTTGTTTTGAGCGCGACGAACCGTCACAACCCACCCACAACATGGCGCGCATGACGGTGAGGCAAATGTGGGCGGCGAAGCTGGCGGGGAATCCGGTCCCCACCGCGGCGACGCTGCTGCGCGCCGCGACGGGGCGGTCACATGCGGTTCCGTCCGAATTGCAGCGGCGCACGCCCTTTGCCGGCACCGTCCTGGGCATCGATCCATCACTGCGCGGGACCGGGCTGGCGCTGGTGGAGTTTGTCGCCGGCCGCGCTCCGCTGCTGCTGCGCTGCCAGACGGTGCGCGTGGCTGCGTGCGAGCCCATGTCCTACGCGCTCGGAGAAATCCATCGCGCGGTGGCGGCCATCCTCGAAGGCGTGGAGGTGAGGCATGTGGCGCTCGAGCAGACAATTTTCGTCCAGAATTTTCAGACCGCGCAGATTCTCGGCGCGGCGCGCGGGGCGGCGATGGCGGCGGCCGCGCTGCGGGAGCGGCCGGTATTCGAGTATGCGCCGCTCCGCGTGAAGCAGGCGGTGGTCGGCGCGGGCCGCGCGAGCAAGGAGCAGATGGCGCGGACCGTGGTGGCGCTGCTGGGACACGGCCGCACGCTGGCACCGGACGAAGCGGATGCGGCGGGGGTGGCGCTATGCCACGCGTTCACGTGGCGGGGGTGAGGGCAGGCTGCTCGCTGACCTTCTCGGGAGCGGCGGGCTGAGCGCGTTTTTTTTGCGGAGTCGGGGCCTGTGGGGTGTTCGGTCACGCCATCCACGACGGCAGGGCGATCCCGCGCCCGCGGGACCAGCCCTACCCAAACCCTGGGTGATGGTGGCGTGGTAGGGCTGGCGCTTGTCGCCACGCCGTCGCGGAAAGTTTGTTCGCATATCCACGATGAGCGAACGCGCGAGCAATGGCGGCGGGCAGAGTGGGCAGGATCCTGCCCGGCGTCGCAGCGATGCCGCGGGGTAATTCTACCGGCCGACCGCGAGTCGTGAACCGATGGAGAGGGATTTCGCCAACCACTCGACCGGTACCGGCCGACCTTCAGTCAGTAGACTCAAAAAACGGAATCGCTGCGGATCTGGGCAAAACCACCACGGCCATTGTTGGCTCAGACCTTTCAATCCTGCCCGATAAGGATTCATGAAGATATAGCATCCGTAATCTTGGGCGGACTCGTACGGTCGAAGCTCGTGTTCAAAGCCGTCTTCCTGCCAGCGCCACTGCACGCGACCGTTATCGCGGGCGAGTGTCTTGAGTTTTCCGATTACCTGGCCGAGGCGTAATCGAATTCCTAGCGTGAGCAACACGTGGATGTGGTCGGGCATGATTGTCGCCGCGAGAATATTCGCGTCTTGATGATCGTGTATTGTCCGAAGCGCGCCGTGACCCCGTGTCGCGGTTGCCGCGTCGACGAAGACAGGCTGGCGGTTTTGTACGCAGGCGGTGACGAAATACGTCGACCCATGGCGGGACACGCGGCCCAAGCGGAGGCGGTGCGTTTGGCGTGCCGGCATTGGCATGACGACACACGTTCCATCCGCGACGGCATGGCGACAAGCGCCAGCCCTACCCAAACCATG
>JBKJRG010000786.1:0-2771 GCA_046594805.1 Opitutaceae bacterium
CTCGCCCAATGCAGCCACCTATGCATTGGGCGAGGGTGAGGTGTTCATACGGTATTAGACGATCCAGCGTGCAAAATATTCGACCCCGTGCGTCGAATCGCGTGCCCAGCGTCGAGACCCCATTCGCCGGGATTTTAAACCGTAACCAACTCTGCGCCCTCGGAGTGGGCGCGCGGTTTCCTCTGGGGCCAAGAATTGGAATCGAACGGCTGCTCGATCCTTTGGCCGTGAAATCAGCATTCTTCATCTGGCCAACCAAAGTTGAAGCAGGAAGCCATGAAACCAGGAGGCCTGCTCAAGGATTCCTTCCGCGTCTCCGCTCCTCCGCGCTTCCGCGATGAAATCCAACCAATCGCGGAAACGCAGAAGTGCGAAAGCGCGGAGTTGCGGGAAGAAAAAGCGGCTCGATTCCTGGCCTCCTGGTTTCCCGCTCCACCTGCCTTGCTTTCCCACAAAGGGCTTCGCAAGTGCAGGAAACTGTTACCTAGTGGGAGCGGTTCCCGTATACCGCCTTCATCCCATGTCCCGCCTCCGCTTCACGGTCGATCGCCAGTCCCCGCACTCGAAGGCGCGGGCGGCGCGTTTCCAGACCCTGCACGGCGAAGTCCTTACCCCTGTTTTCATGCCGGTCGGCACCCAAGCCACGGTGAAAGGGCAGACGGTCGAGTCGCTCAAGGCGGTCGGGTCGCGCGTGCTCCTGGCCAACACGTACCATCTCCTGCTGCGGCCCGGACCGGAGGTTTTTCGAAAGTTCGGCGGCATCCACCGCTTCATGAACTGGGACGGGCCCGTGCTCACCGATTCCGGCGGGTTCCAGATTTTTTCCCTGCCGAGCGACCGCGCGATGAATGAGGAGGGCGCCCGCTTCAGAAGTTACGTCGACGGGGATCTCCACCTGCTGTCCCCCGAGTCGAGCATCGAGATGCAGCGGGCGATCGGGAGCGACATCATGATGGTGCTCGATCAGTGCATCCCGTCGACCGCTCCCTTCGCCCAGGCCGAGGCGGCCATGAATCTCACGCACCGCTGGGCCCGGCGCTCGCTCGACGCGCGCGGAGCCTCACCCCAGGCGCTCTTCGGCATCGTGCAGGGCGCCTGTCATCCGGCGCTGCGGCAGAAAAGCGCGGCGTTTCTCTCCGAACTGCCATTCGACGGCCTGGCCATCGGCGGCCTCGCCGTCGGGGAGACCCACGCCGAGCGCTACGAATTCACCGGGCTGGTCACCGATTCCCTGCCCACTGACCTGCCCCGTTACCTCATGGGGGTTGGCACCCCGATCGATATCCTCGAGGCCGTGCATCGCGGCGTCGACATGTTCGACTGCATCATCCCGTCGCAGCTCGCGCAGCGTGGCAGCGCGTTCACCTCGCACGGCAAGATCCAGTGCCGCCGCGCGGTCTACAAATTCTCCGAGGATCCCCTCGACGCCGCCTGCGACTGCCAGACCTGCCGCGATTACTCGCGGGCCTACATCCATCACCTGATCAAAGCCGACGAGTTGCTCGGCTGGCATCTGCTGACGGTGCACAACCTCGCTTACTATCACCGCCTGATGCGCGAAATGCGGACGAGCATCCTGCAGGATGATTTTCCGGCGTTCTACGAAAAGAAACGCCTCGAACTCGCCCGCTCCGATGCGGCTCATCCCAGCGTCCATCCCGCGAAAGCGAAGATCGCGCCGCCGCCCCGGCTCGGCGACTACGAGATCGTCCGGCAGCCGCAGGGCTTCTTCAGCATCCGGCAGCTCAGCTCCGGCGAAGTCATGCATTCGATCAACCGCCCGGACGATGAGGCGAACGCGGTCTACATCGCGCAGTCGCGCCTGGCCACGCGCCTCCTTTTGCCCGCGACGTCCACCGGCAACGGCCACCGGCCCGCGCCCGGGAGAACCGCGGCCTCCGGGCCCACCGCGCCGGCCGACGAACTGGTGATCTGGGACGTGGGCCTTGGCGCCGGTTCCAACGCCATGGCCGCGATCGCCTGTTTCGAAGACGCGGTGGCGCAGCACGGTACGCCGGCGTTGCGCCCTCTCCGAATGGTGAGCTTCGAGCGCGATTTGGATCCGCTCCGCCTCGCGACCCGAAAATCCGCGCGCTTTCCGCATCTTCAGCACGCCGCGCCGCACGAACTGCTCGGCGTCGGCCGGTGGACGCACGCCTCCGACCTCCTCACGTGGGAGCTGGTGCACGGGGATTTCCTGGCGCACTTCGAAAATGCGACCGTGCCCGACGTGATTTTCTACGACCCGTTCTCCGCCAAGACGGACACCGCGCTCTGGACGCCGGAAGTGTTTGCGCGGCTCTTCATCCGCTGCCGGACCAGGCCAGTGGAGCTCTTCACGTACTCTGCCTCGACGGCGGTGCGCGCCGCGCTGCTGACCGCCGGTTTTTTTGTCGCGGAGGGCGTCGGCACGGGCCCAAAGGCCGCGACGACGGTCGCGTTCACCGGGAGCGACCACCCCAATCCGCCGCTCGCCTCGCGACTGCTCGGCCCGGCCTGGCTCGCCCGGTGGCGGCGAAGCGATTCCAAATTCCCAGCCGCGCTGCCCGCCGGCGAGCAAGCCGCTTTCGCCGAGCGCATCGAAACTCACCCCCAGTTTGCGCGAGGGACCTGACGCGAGATTCTCGCCCGCGCTGGAACTCAGCCAACGATTCAGTTGCCCGCGAATCACGCCTATTGACGCGAGTAAAGATCCTCGGGGCAAGCCCCGAGGCATTTGACCAAACCGATCATGCACCTTTCGATCCTCTCTGGTAGCTGCGAGCGTGAGC
>JBKJRG010000887.1:0-9866 GCA_046594805.1 Opitutaceae bacterium
CGCGTGAAGGCCGACGACCGCCCCACCGCCCCACTGACCCGTTTGGCGCAGGAGCTCAAAGAGCCTGCGCACCGTAACGACGGATCGCGGCCCGCGCCAGGGACGCCCTCCGACGGGGACCCTCACGCCGGTCATGGTCATCCGGAAGGCGAACACGAGGGTCACGCCCATGGCAGCAGCCGCGCGGAATCGATCAGTCTGATCGTCTCCGGCGTGCTCGTCGCCGCCGCGCTGGTGGTCGGTTGGACCAAGGCGCTCCCCCGCAGCGTGCTCATTGCGCTCGCGGTGGCGGCGATGGTGGCGGGTGGATGGTTTCTGGTGCCGAAGGCGTGGCGGGCCCTACGCCGGCTGCGGCCCGACATCAATCTGCTCGTCGTCATCGCGGCCATCGGCGCCACGATCATCGGCGAATGGGTCGAGGCGGCCACCGTCGTGTTTCTTTTCGGCGTCGCCGAGTGGCTCGAGGGTTGGGCCGACCGTCGCTCTCGCCGTGCCGTTGAAGCCCTGCTCGAGATCGCGCCGAAGTCGGCGGCCATCAAGCGGGGTGATAAGTTCGTCGAAGTTCCCGTCGCGGAGGCGAAGATTGGCGATCTCGTTGCGGTGAAGTCCGCCATGCGCATTCCGCTCGACGGCGACATCATCGCCGGCGAATCCGCGGTCAACCAGGCGCCCATCACCGGGGAATCCGTGCCGGTCGACAAAAAGATTGGCGATGCCGTCTTTGCCGGCACGATCAATGGCGAGGGTTCGCTGGAAATCCGCGTCACCAAGGTCGTCGGCGATTCGACGCTCGCGCGGATCATCCGGCTGGTGAAGGAAGCGCAGGAACAGCAGGCGCCCACCCAGCGCTTCGTCGACGTGTTCGCACGCTACTACACGCCCACCGTGACGGCAGCGGCAGTGCTGCTGTTCCTGATTCCGCCCCTCTTGCTCGGCGGCGATTGGTCGCAATGGCTCTACCGCGCCTGCGTCCTGCTGATTATCGCGTGTCCCTGTGCGCTGGTTATCTCCACGCCGGTAAGCATCGTGGCCGGGCTGACCGCGCTGGCGAAGCGCGGCGTGTTGGTGAAGGGCGGCGCGCACCTGGAGGCCATCGCGCGCTTGCGGGCGCTCGCGGTCGACAAGACCGGGACGATCACCGAGGGGAAACCGACGGTTCAGGGGGTCGACGTGGTCGCCCCCCATACCGAGGAGGCCGTGCTGCGCATTGCCGCGGCGGTCGACACCCATTCCGCGCACCCGCTGGCCGCCGCCATCGTCGCCTACACGGAGCAGCGCGGCATCACGTTTCCGCGCGCGCTCGACTATCAGAATCATAGTGGCCGCGGTGCCCAGGGAGTGGTCGGCGGCCATCCCTACTTTGTCGGCAATCACCGCTTCACCCATGAGCTCGGCGTGTGCTCCGAGGAAATCGAGCGCCGGCTCGCCGCGATCGAGAACCGCGGGCAATCCGTCGTCGTGGTCGGTCACCGGCCGCATGATGACTGCAAGGGCGAGGTGCTCGGAATCATCGGCATTGGCGACACCCTGCGCCCGAACGCCGCCGAGGCAGTACGTTCGCTGCACCAGGCGGGCGTCGAGGCCGTGGTGATGCTGAGCGGCGACAACCAGCGCACGGTCAATTTCATTTCGAAGCAGGTGGGAATCGACGAGGCCCGCGGCGATCTCCTGCCCGAGCAAAAAGTGGCAGCGGTAAAGGCGCTGCGCGACAGGTATGAAGTTGTCGGCATGGTCGGCGACGGGGTGAACGATGCGCCCGCGATGGCCACGGCGACGGTGGGCATCGCGATGGGCGTAGCCGGCACCGACGCCGCGATCGAGACCGCCGACATCGCCCTCATGCAGGACGATCTCGCGAAAATCGCCGAGACGATCCGGCTGGGGCGGCGCACCCTCGGGATCATCCGGTTCAACGTCGTCTTCTCGCTCGCCCTCAAGCTGGTGTTTCTCGTCCTGACTTTGCTCGGCCACGCCAGCCTGTGGCTGGCGATCCTCGCAGATACGGGCGCGACTTTGCTCGTGGTCGCCAATGCCCTGCGGCTGCTGCGCAGCGCGACGGACAGTGTCGTTGGAGTAGCGAAGTAGGAGGCGCCGACGGTCGCCGGCGGCGCGATGCCAAGGAAGCATCCCGACGCACTTGATTCACCAGCCATTAAACCATGAAAAAAGCATGGCTTCCTGGCTTCTGAATTTCTCTCTTGGTCTTACGGCTTTGCGCGGATCTGAAGAGTGGCGGCTATAAAGGGGTCGAGCTGGGCCGACAGTCGCCTCCGCAAGAAAGACCGCCGGTCCGAATTCGGACCGACGGCCTTGCGCGTGTTCGAGCGAGCGGGGGCAAACCGCAGGTTACTTTTTATCGGTGACCTTCGCGACGAACATGCACTCCTCGCCTTTTTCGTTCACATAGGAGACCTGGCGTTCGATCGACGGGTTTTTGGGCGGCCCTTTCGTCACGATCTTCACCTTTTTCTTGCACATGGAGCAGCTAACCGATCCGCCTTCTTTGCAGTGCTCCATCGCGTGCATGGTGGAATCGATCGTCACCTCAGAAACAGTCTGGCAGTGATTGCAGACGTAGACGATCTTGTCGCCCGTTTTCAGTGCCTTGAATTGGGCTTCAGTGCGGAGGGTTTGCCACTGCTGTGGGCCATGGGCAGCGAACGACAGGGAGGCAGCAGCCAAGGAAAGGCCAGCGCAGGCTAACAGACGGAATAACGTTTTCATGACATCTTTGGTTTTGGGTTCGGCTCGTGTGAGCGGTGGGACGCTGGAAAATTCGAGTTCGGGAGTAAACGATCCGGCCGCCGGACAAACTCCTTCGACCGGCGACCGGATCTCTGGGGATCTAACCTAATGCCGCGGAGCCAATGAATCTCCGGGGAAGTCGTTTGGTCGGCGACGAATCGGCGTGGACATTATTTCGAATCCTTCGGACCATAGGAGTGAGGATTGATGTTGGGTGAGAACGAGGCCGACATTTCTATTACACCCCAACCGCCGGAATCCCCTGAACTTTCTGCTGCCTTGGCGTATTTTATTTCCGGCGGCTCGAAGGCGGCGGCGCGGCGACGGGGTCCGGTCTAAAGTGTTTCCGTAAGCTGGTAAGGGCGAACATGCTGTTCCTCATTGATTGCGTCCCTGCCCCTCGTGACCGTCATGGCGATGATCTGGCTGCACGTGGAGCAACAGCCAGAGACGAAAATAGCCAACCACGCCTCCTACACCTTCTGGTATCAGCGACTCCTTCCATCCCGGCCCCGATCAATTCGCCCACTCGTTCAGAAACCCCAAAACGCGCTCCGCGACTTTGGCCTCGGTATCGGCGGCAAGCGATGCCGTTTCCCGGGTGAAGAGGAGTGTGCCATTGCGGTCGAGGACCACAAAAACCGGCAGTCCATGCTGCTTCATAGGATTGCCATATTTCGCGATTACCGCGGCATTGCGGTCGCGGTCGTTCCTCGTGTTGGCGTCGATGTAGACCAAAATGAACTTCCGCTGCACTCGTGCTCTCACGGCGGCATCGGTCGACAGCGCCCGGTGAAGCTGCCGGCACCAGGGACACCAATTGGCCCCGAACAGAAGCAGGATCCGCTTGTCCTCGCGTTTCGCCTGGCTGATGGCATCGGCCAGGAGCTTTTCGCCGGACACTTTCGAATCGAATATGTCCGCGCCGCGGTTGCGGTATTCGGAGGCAGCCCCGCCGGGCGAGGTAACGAGGGCAAAGAGGAGCACGAAGAGGGCAAGACACCGCATGACCCGAATATAATGTGCGACCAGCCTCCGGGCAAGGCGCCGCTTCGGCGGACGCTGCGGGAGGCGGCGCGATGCCACGAAAGCATCCCGACGCACTTGATTCACCAGCCATTCAACCTAACGGCCCGGGCGCGGACGATCAGTTCCCCACGACGAACTTCAGCGCATACTGCGCGAGATTGTAGTCGGTTATCGTCGCGAGATAATCGCGGCGCGCGCGGGCGAGTTCGTCCTCCGCTTGCAAATCCTCCAGGGCCCCACTCACGCCGGTCTCGCGTCGCTGGCGGGAGAGCCGGGCGGTTTGATCCGCCGCCTCGAGCGTCTTGCGGGCGAGTTCGATCTGGGCGGTAAAAGAAACGAGTCGCGTATGCTGCTCCACCACCTGCCGGCGGATGAGATCGCGCGTTTTTTCCTGCTCCAGTTCCACCTGGCGTTCCCGGGAGGCGGCCTCCCGTTCGCGGTTCTTGTCGAGGAGTCCACCGGGGCCGACGCGCCAGCTCACCCCGAGGGAATAGTCGCCGCTGTAGCCATAGTCGCGGGTCCAGGTTGAGCCGCCCGGGCCGCCGCCCAGCCCGCCCAGCGAGGCTTGGGCCCCGATGGTCGGAATCAGCGGGCCCTTCGTCGCTCCCCGGCGCAGCGCCCGGGCAGCTTCCAGCCTCGCGGCGGTTTCGTCCAACTCTGGCCGATGCGCGAGCGCGCGCGAAAGCAATGCTCCCAGTTCATCCGTCGGCGCACCGAGCGACATGGGTGACAAATCGGCATCGACCGGCGTCAACTCCACCGCCGGATCGAGCCGGATGATCTCGGCGAGCCGTGCGGCGGCGATCCGTTGGTCGGCGCGAACGCGCACCAGCGTCAGCGCGGCCCGCTCGCTGGCCGCCCGCACCCGCGCGGCATCGCCGAGAAACGTGAGGCCGGCTTCCGTGGTCACCGCGATTTGCTCCGCATGGCGGCCCGTGATGCGCGCCGCTTCCTCCGCGGCGATCACGCCGGCGCGGGCGCGGGCGAGATCGAAGTAGGCGGCGGCCGCGCGAAAGGTGGCCTCACGCTGCCGGCCGGCCAGCGCAGCTTCGTGGGCGCGCACGACCTGACGCGCCACCAGGTTCTGATAATACGTTTCGCCGAGATCGATCTGCGCATTGATCACCAGGGCGGCGGCCAGGGATTTCTTGTCCACGTCGAGGATCCGGCCCTCCACGTTCTGGATGTTGTCGTCGTGCTTCCGGAAGGTGATCCCCGGCGCGATCCACGGAAAATAACGCGCGCGCGCGGCATCGTGCGCGGCGCGGGCCTCGTTCACTTTTTCGCGCGCGATCTGCACGTCCAGGTTGTTGGCCCCCGCGAGGCGCAGCGTCGTCGGAAGATCGATGGTCTGGGGCGCGCCGGCGGGGGCCTGGGCCAGCGCCGGGCTCGCCGCCAGGCAGCCGGCCAGGCCCAGCGCCATGGCGCGGAAACCGGCGCCGGGTGAAAGAACACGGGGGATGAAACTCATTTCGCCTCCGTTGCGACCACGGCCTGACCGGACACGAGCACGGCCTTGCCCGGAATGATGACGCGCGTATTCTCCGCAATCCCGTCGAGGATCTCGACGTTGGCGCCGTCGTTGAAGCCGTATTTCACGGGCACGCGCGTCGCTTTCCCATCGGCGAAGGTGAAGAGAAACCCCGCCGCCTTCTCCCGCACGAGCGCCGCGGCCGGCACCAGCAGGGCGTTCGAGTGTTTTTCCACGCCGATCTTCACCATCACATACATGCCGGGCCGCAGGGTGCCATCGGCATTGGGCACATCGGCCTCGACCAGCAGGGACCGCGTGGCTTCGTCGAGCGCGCCGGAGTGACGCGTGACCGTGCCGCGCACGGTCCGCCCGGGAAGTGAATCCGTGGTGACGATGACGGGTTGGCCGACTTGAATGCGGGCCGACTCTATTTCCGGCACGGGGACGCGCACGCGCACGGTCGAATAATCCATGACCGTCACAATCGCGGCCGCGGTGGGATTGCTGCTCGCCGTGGCTGCCGGCACGAACGCGCCGGGGTCGACGTAGCGATTCGTCACCACGCCGTCGAACGGCGCGGCGATTTTGCTGTAACGCATCATCGTTTCGTTGGCGGCAACCCCGGCCTGCGCCATGGCGAGCCGGGCATCGGCGGTGTCGGACGCCGCGGGCGTGATCAGGTCGGGGGCTTTCGCGCGGGCGGCTTTCAGGCGGCCCGATTCCACCTTTGCGATGTTGAGCTCGGCCTCGTGCTTGGCCCGCTCGGCCACGAGCTCGGGCATTTCGATTTCGGCAAGAAGCTGGCCGGCCTTTACCTTGTCGCCTTTGTCCACCGCGATCGATTTCAAATATCCGGCCACCTTGGCGTGCAAAGTCACCTGCTGGTTCGCGCGCAGCGTGCCCGGCAGGGTGACAAAGCGATGGATTTCGCCGCGGCGGGGGGTGGTCACTTCAACTTGAACCGGTGCCGCGGCGGAAGGCTTCGCGGCTCCGGCCGGCGCGCCGTATTGCGCCACCGCCGGGAGTCCTGTGGCCAGCCCAACAAGCAAAAACGAGAGCGGCCGCGCCGCGGGGATGAGAGAGCTGATTTTCATGCGCATCGAAGGAGTTTAGGTTCTGGCGCGTCTGGGCGCACCCGCGAGGGATACAAAGTGTCCGCTTAAAGGATCGTCCGGATCGAGCGAGCCCGAACGCGTCGGAGAACCGCGCCGGATGATCGCGAAAAAGGCCGGAAGGACGAATAACGTCGCAAGGGTGGCGAGCGCGAGCCCGCCGACGACGGCCCGGCCGAGCGGGCCCGTTTGATCGCCCCCCTCGCCCAGGCCCAGGGCCAGCGGCATCATGCCCGCGATCATCGCGAAGCTCGTCATCAGAATCGGGCGGAGCCGGCTTCGGCCGCCGTCCACCGCGCCGGCCAGCGAGTCGCCACTTTGCATCCGGCTGCGCTCGGCAAAGGTCACGAGCAGAATCGCATTCGCGACCGCCACGCCCACCGCCATGATGGCGCCCATCGCTGATTGGATGTTGAGGGTCGTGCCGGTGAACCAGAGCGCGAGCACCACGCCGGCGAGCACCGCCGGCACCGTCGAAATGACCGCGAACGCGAGCCGCAACGATTCGAAGTTCGCCGCCAGCATCAGGAAGATCACCACTACGGCGATGATGAGGCCCGATCGGAAACCATCCAGCAATTGCCCCAAGGGAATCACCTGGCCGCGGAAATCCACCTTGGTCGAAGCCTGCGGCAACGGACCGGCGTCGGCAATCGCCTGCCGGATCGCGCGCGTGGCGGTTCCAAGATCGCTGCCGTGGATGTTGGCCGTGATGCTGATGAGGCGCGCGAGATTGTAGCGCTCATACATTCCCACCGCGGTGCCCGGCGCCATCGTCGCGATGTTGCGCAGGAGCACAGGATCGCCGCGGCTAGCCAGAATCGGCACATTGCCCAGGTCCTCGATCGAGGTGGTTTTCGCCTCGGGGATCTGGACTTGGAGATTAAAACTGATCCCCGTGCCGGGATCGGCCCAGAAGATGGGGGTGGTGAAGCGACTGGAAGTCGTCGCGGCGACGACCGAGCGGGTGACATCCGACATCTGCACGCCCAACAGGCCCGCGCGTTCGCGATCCACGTTCACCGCGATCGTCGGATAATCCAAGGTCTGGGCGATCTGGATGTCGCGCAGGTAGGAAATCTTTTTCATCTGCTCGATGATCTTGTCCGCATACGCCTTGCTCACCGGCAGCGGCGAGCCGCTGATGGCGATCTCGACGGGGGTGGCGGAGCCGAAACTCATGACCCGCGAAACGATGTCCTGCGGCTCGAACGAGAACCGCACGTCCGGCAGCTCGCGTGCGAATATCCCCCGCAGCTTTTCCTTGAACGCCTCGAGGTGGATGCCCGTGCCCGGCTTCAGCTGGATGGCCAGCCAACCTTCCTCGGGTCCGCCGTTCCACAAATGAACGAGGTTCACGGGGAAGCTGGAGTTATGGACGCCGACCATGCCGATGGTCACGTCGATCTTGTCCGCGCCGCCGGCTTCCCGGGCAATGATATCGAGCACTTTTTTCGAAATCGCCTCGGTCAGATCGACGCGCGTGCCGCTCGGAGCGCGCAACCGCAACGCAAATTGGCCGTTGTCCGTTTTCGGAAAAATCTCGGTGCCCAGGCGGGCGCCGAACACCCAGATGATCGCGCCGCAAACCACGAGGTAGATGAGCGCCAGCGGCCAGCGCAGCGTGACCGCCGCCCGCGCGACGCGCGCGTAGCCGCCCTGCATCCGGGTGAAGAACGACGTCTCGTGCATCTGCGCCGTGTGGCCGCGGAGCAGCCAGACGGAGAGGATGGGCACCAGCGTGCTCGAGAGCAGGTACGACGCGATCATCGAGAATCCGACAGCCAGCGCCATCGGCACGAATAGCGCCTTCGCCGCACCTACCATGAAGAACGCGGGGATGAACACCGCCAGGATGCACAACATGGCGAGCAACCGCGGCAGCGCGGTCTCCCGCGTGCCATCGAGGGCGGCGCGCGACACGGACGCGCCGCGCGCAATATGCGCATGGATGTTTTCCACCGCGACCGTCGATTCGTCGACCAGGATGCCAATCGCTAGCGCCAGTCCGCCCAGCGTCATCAGGTGGATGGTTTCGCCCGAGATCCACAACGCGAACACCGCACCGAGCAATGAAAGCGGAATGTTGATCACGACGATAAACGCGCTCCGCCAGTCGCGCAGGAAGAGCAGCACCATCAGGCCGGTGAGGAGGGCGCCGAGCCCGCCTTCCTTCAGCACGTCCTTGATCGAGCGGTTCACCACGGGGGACTGGTCGAATACGTAGCTGACCTTGATGTCGTCGGGCAGAATCTTCTGGAACTCGGGAATGTTCTTTTTGACCAGGTCAACCACCGCGAGCGTGGAAGCGTCGGCCCGCTTGGTCACCGGCAGGTACACCGTGCGCAAACCATTCGCCAGCGCATGGGCCGTCGTGATATCGGCGCCGTCGATGATGGTGGCGACATCGCGCACGAAAACCGCGCCCTGTTCGTTACGGCGCAACGGCACCGCCTCGAGGTCCTTGGGGTTCTTCACGATCGAGTTCAGCTCGACGATCGGATACTTGTCCCCGAGGTTCATGTTGCCGGAGGGACTGATCGTGTTCGCCTCGGCGAGGGCCTTCACGATCTCGTCCGGCGAGAGGCCGTAGGCGCGCATCCGCTCCGGGTCCACGTTGACGATGATGCCGCCCTTCGGTGGCAGCTCGCGCGGCAGCGTCGCGAACGCCGGCCGCACGCGATTCAGCGCCTGGTCCTGCATCTCGCTGAGGGTGCGATTGGGATTGTCGGTCGAAAAAACGAGATAGCCGACCGCGACACTGCCCGCATCGAAACGCGTGACGAAAGGCGCGGGCGTGCCTGCCGGCATGAACGCCCGGGAACGATTCACGTAGGCGATCACTTCCGACAACGCCTGCGACATGTCCGTCCCCGGATGGAACTGCAGCTTCATGATCGAGGCGCCCTGGATCGACTTCGATTCCACGTGCTCGATCCCGGCGATATACAGAAAATGGTATTCGTAGCGGTACGTGAGGTACCCTTCCATCTGCGCGGGATCCATGCCGCCATACGGCTGGGCGACGTAGATGGTGGGAATGCCCAGGGGCGGAAAGATATCGCGCGACATCCGCTGGATCCCGAGACCCGCGGCCAGCGCCACCGCGACCACCAGCACGACAACGGAAAGCGGACGACGCAGGGCGAGCTGGAGAAAATTCATGCGGAAGCGGCGGAGCGGGCGGGATTCACTCGTCCCCTCCCCTGCGAGGTCGCCCGCTCACGCGCAGCGAGCGACAGGGGGAGACGGAGGGGATAAACAGGGAGGGACGCAAAACCGGGAACCCGAAAGTCGGGCTGTTCGCTCCGGTGGTGGCGAGAAGATATTATGCCCCGCTGAAATCGCATCCAAACGCACTCTGGCCATGGGCCGACCCGATGCGGAAAAAAGGTTGGCGACGCGTTGGCCCGCCACAATGTCCCGATCGTCGCCCTGCCAAATGTTTACCACCTCTCGTCAGACCATCGTCCTCTGCTTTGCGCTATGGTTCGCCGTTAGCGTAC
>JBKJRG010000011.1:0-5388 GCA_046594805.1 Opitutaceae bacterium
AATCATCGGAACGCAGGGAGTGCTCAGTGTGCCCGACACGTACTTCGATCCGGCGGGCTCCCTCACGCTCACCGTCGGGGAAGAGCGCACCGAGATTCCGGTCCCGGCCAGCGATCGCTATCGGCTGGAAGTGGAGGACTTCGCGGCGGCTATCCTGGAGCAGCGCCCGCCCAGGCTCAGCCTCGATGAGTCGCTGCGCAACGCGGCACTCATGGATCGATTGCGGGCCGCCGAGCACCGGGCCGGTTGACGGATCGGCGATCGCCGCCAATCGTTGAGGGCATGAGAAACTGGGTCCTGTTGGCTGCCGCGTGGGCGATGGCTCCCTCCCTGCTGCCAGCGGACGAATCCCATCGGCGGGAGACGGAGGCGTGGCGGCGCACGCGAGTGGCCGAACTCACCGCGCCCGACGGCTGGATTACACTGGTCGGGCTGCATTTTTTGCGGGAAGGAGATAACCGCGTCGGCTCGGCGCCGGACAACGATGTCGTGCTGGCGAAGGGGCCGGCGCACGTCGGCCGGGCGACGCTTGCACCGGACGGGAAGGTCACGCTGGCGCTGGCCACGGGGGTCGACGCGCGGATTGACGGAAAACCGCTCCGGGAGGCCGAGCTGCAATTGGGCGGGGGCAAGACGCCGCCGACCTTGGTGAGCTCGGGCACGCTCACTTTCTTCGTCGTCGATCGCAGCGGGAAAAAAGCGCTGCGGGTGAAGGACAGCGCATCGGAGCGGCGGACGAGTTTCGCCGGGCTCGATTATTTCCCCATCGACGCGACTTGGCGAATTGAGGCGCGGTGGGAGCAATTCGAAAAATCGCGGCTGGTGCCCTTCGCCAACAAGCTGGGGCAGTCGTCGCTCGAGCGGGTGCCGGGCCGGGCGGTTTTCGAGCGTGACGGAAAAACCTACGGGTTGCTCGCGATCGACGAGGGGGAGGACAAGCCCCTGTTTTTCGTCATTTCGGACGCGACCAGCGGGCACACGACGTATGCCGCCGCGCGTTTCATCTACGCGGACTGGCCCCGGGACGGCAAAGTCATCCTCGATTTCAACCGCGCGGAGAACCCACCGTGCGCGTTCACGCCGTTCGCGACGTGTCCGCTGCCACCGAAGGAAAACCGGCTGCCGTTCGCGGTGGCGGCGGGTGAGAAAAACTATCGCGGCGCCCACGATTGAGCGCGGAGGGCTGGCATGGGCGCGGTTAGCTGGATCACCCGCTCCCGCGCTGCAGCGGACGGCAAAGTTTGGACGTTTAGATCCCTCGCGGTGGCCGTTTTTTGGTAGGGCTGGCGCTCGCCGCCATGCCGTCGCGAAGTACGCAGGCGAAAACGTTGCATTCACGCTCGCTGCTGGCAGGCGAAAACCGCAGGTATACGATAAAGTGCGTCGCGACGGCATGCCGACAAGCGGCAGCCCTACCACCCGAATTATTTCTTCGTCGCTCCGGCCGCCGGTTCGCCCTGCTTCTTCTTCGGCGTTTTGGGATCCAGGTTCTTGGTGAGATCGTCCGCGGTCACGCTCGATCCCACGCCGCCGGCCGGCACTTCCATTTTCGCGAGCCAGAGCACGGCGTTCAGGGCAATCTTCCGGAAGTTTTCGTTCCCCCAGTTGTCGTGGTAATGCGCGCCGGTGAAACCGAATCCGCGCCGGCGGTTTTCGCTTTCATAGGCCCATGCCATGACTTGGGGTTCGCCCTGCGCAACCTTGGCGCGCACGTGCGGGTTGCCCGAGTGCGCCCCGTCCCGCCGCGACATCGTCGCCGCGGGTGGCACCGCCGACAGGATGGGCGTCACGCCTTTCATGCCCTCCACAAAGCGCATGTTGAAATACCATTCGTCGCGAATGGTGAAAGGCTGCACCCCGCGCGTGATCGGGTGTTCGGGCAGCGCCTTGAATTCGGCGTCCCAGTGCGGGTTCACCGACCAGTTAATTTCAAATGCGCCACCGACCCAGCGCAGGAATTCCGCCTGGCCTTTTTCCAAAGTCGGTTCGACCGCGTAGTGCAGAAACCCGATCCCGCCACCGCGTTTCGCCAGCGCGTCGAGTTGCCCCAGATGGTCGCCCGCCAGCGCAACGTGCTTCGCGCCGCCGTCGGCGAAAATAATGACCGCGTCGGCTCGCGCGACCGCAACCGGATCCGCTGGCCAGCCGTTGGAGACCGAGGCCTGCAGCCCGGGCACATGGGCGAGACACTGCCGCAGCAAAAGCACGCCCGCGTGATGCTCGTGATTCCCCGGCCCGTGGCTGGGCGGCCCCGCAATCAAGAGGACTTTCTTGTCGGCAGCATGAATGGAAAAGGTGCCCGCGAGGAAAAACGCAGCGCAGCAGCGGGCCAGGGTAAGGAGAGGGGACATCGAATCGAATTGATCGCCGCACCGGCCGGGTTGGCAATCGCGAACGCGTGCCTGTCTGATGCCTGGCCGTTATGCGTTTGACTCTCCGGGACGTGCGAGGGAGGGAAGGCGTGTCCGCCGGCGCGCCCGCCCCTCTAATCACTGATCCTCATGAACCGTCGCTCTGTCATTCACGCGCTCATCGCGCTTGTTTCTGTCCCGGTCGTTGCTTTTGCCGCGACCGCCGCGTCTCCCGGTGCCAAACCGGCCAAGCCCTTGCATGTCTCCATGGGCCAGGAAGTGAAACTCACCGACTACCTGGTCCCGGGCAAGACGGTCATCTTCGATTTCTACAGCGACTATTGCGGCCCCTGCAAAGCGGTCGCGCCGCAATTGGAGGCGTTGCACGCCAAGAAGGCGGATGTTGTCGTGGTCAAGGTCGACATCAACCGCCCGGGCGTGAGAGGCATCGACTGGAAGTCGCCGGTCGCCGTCCAATACAAGATGAACTCCATTCCTCATTTCAAAGTGTACGGGCCGGATGGAAAGTTGCGCGCCGAGGACGGGCCGAACAGCGACAAGGCGCGCCGGATCGTGATGGGCCTGCTCCCGTGATGCGGCGGCGCGCTTTCCTCGGCAACGTCGCCGCCGGCGCGGCCGTGGCCGGACTGGCGGGCGCCGGCTGCACCACGACGGGTTCTTCCCGCCAGCCCGCGAGCGCGTCGACGGCGCCGGGCGGCCGGCTCCCGGTGCGGATGCACGCGGGTCATCAGCACGATCATTCCGAGACGACGCTGCGCGCCCTCGCGGCGTTTGGCGTCAAAAACATCTGCAGCGGCAAGCTCGGCAATAATCTCGACGACTCCTGGAGCGTCGATGGGCTGACCCGGCTCCGGCGGCAGGTGGAATCCTTCGGCATCCAGCTCGACTGTGTGCCGCTGCCCTTGAGCTCGGGGTACATCACGCGGTCGGAGCATCCGGAAATCATGCTGGGCAAGGATCCCGAGCGGGAGCGCACGCTCGAGGCCTTCGGCACGATGATCCGGAATTGCGGCAAGGCCGGCATCTCGATGGTGAAGTACAATCTCACGTTCATCGGCGTCGTGCGCACCGAGCGTACCATCGGCCGCGGGGGCGCGAGCCTGAGCACCTTCGATTTCAAGCAGTCGAAGCAGGAGCCTCCGCTGACCGAGGCCGGCCGCATTACCGAAGAGATCTATTGGGATCGCATCGGTCATTTCCTGAAACGGATCGTGCCGGTGGCGGAGGAGGCGAAGGTGAAGATCGCCTGCCATCCGCAGGATCCAGGCATGCCGCCGGGCGTGGGCTGGCGCGGGGTGGACACTGTGCTCGGCCGCGTCGACGGGCTGAAACGATTCGTGGAAACGCAGGCGAGTCCCTACCACGGGCTGAATTTCTGCCAGGGCACCGTCTCCGAGATGTTGCAGAAACCCGGCGACGAAATCTACGACGTCATCCGCTACTTCGCGACCCGCGGAAAGATCTTCAATGTCCACTTCCGCAACATCCGCGGCGGTTTCCTCAACTTCGCCGAGACCATGCCCGACGACGGCGACGTCGACATGCCCCGCGCCTTGCGCACCTACCGCGATTCAGGGTACGCCGGCATGATCATGCCCGATCACGTGCCGCAAATCCTCGGGGATCCCAATGGGCAAAAGGCCTTCGCCTTTTGTTTCGGCTACATCCAGGCCCTGTTGCAAATCCTCCGGGACGAGGCTTCAGTTGCCTAACCTCTTTCAGCGGTGCGAGGTGCCTGCCAGTTTGAATTTTGCCGGCCGATGGAACGTCCAACCCCTATCTGATATGAAAAAAGTCCTCGCCGCCCTCCTGGTTTGTTTCGTCTCCGTCTCCGCTTTTGCGGCAGAGGCATCCCCCTCGGGTACGTGGAAATGGACGGTTTCGCGCCCGGGCGCCCAAGCCGTGGAGCAGACGCTGAAACTCGATTTCAAGGGCGGCACCCTCTCGGGCACATTGCTGGGGGCGCAGGGCGGCCAGTTCCAGTTTCCGGATACCCCGATCGGCGAAGCTTCCTTCAAGGAAGGCGTCATCCGGTTTTCAGTCACCCGCGAGGCCGGCGGCAACAAGGTCACCACGAAGTACGAGGGCAAGCTCGACGGCGATGCGATCAAGGGCAGCAGTGAACGCCCTAATCTACAGGGCGGCGGCGCGCCGGTGAGCCGCGAGTGGGACGCGAAGCGGGTCAAGTAAGGTTCGAAGCAGGAAACCAGGAAGCCAGGAAAGGGCGGTTCTGATGCCTGGCTCCTGGTTTCCTGGCTTCCTGCTTCAACTTCAGTGGCCCGGAGTAGGGCGATGATCTCCCGCCCCAACTTAGTTGCTTGCTCCATCGCTAGGTCTCTTGTCCGAATTTCGCCTCCACGCTGTTAGACTCGTTCATGCCCGTTTCCACCCCTTCCTCCTCTGCTGACCGCCGCCGGCGGTATGCCATTGTGGGGCTCGGTTCGCGTCACGAGCTCTACCAGGACGGCATCGAGCAGACCCACGCCCGCTGGGCGGAGCTCGTCGCTATCTGCGACACGAATGCCGGTCGGATCGAGCTGGCGCGGCGCCGTTCGGCGCGGAATGGCGCGCCGCTCCCCGCCGGCTACGTCGCTGCCGATTTCGACCGCCTGCTGCGCGAGACCCGGCCGGAGGTTGTGATCGTCACGACGCCCGACGCCTCGCATCACGAGTACCTGATTCGCGCGATGGAGGCGGGCTGCGACGTCATCACGGAAAAGCCGATGACGACCGAGTCCGAGTCCTGCCGCCGGATTCTCGCGGCGCGCCAGCGCACCGGCCGGCGCTGCCGGGTGACGTTCAATTACCGCTACTCGCCGCCCCGCTCGCAGGTCAAGGATCTGCTGATGAGCGGCGAGATCGGCGACGTGCTTTCGGTCGATTTTCACTGGCTGCTCAACACCCACCATGGCGCGGATTATTTTCGCCGCTGGCATGCCCAGAAAAAGAATTCGGGCGGGCTCTTCGTGCACAAGGCGACGCACCATTTCGACCTCGTGAACTGGTGGCTGGGGGC
>JBKJRG010000197.1:0-22856 GCA_046594805.1 Opitutaceae bacterium
CCGGTCCCGCGAGGACCAAACGGTGATGCCGCGGCCGGTGGCGAAAAGGTAGTAGGTGCCGTCCTGCCGGATGATCACCGGGTCATGCACCGGGATGGACGGCGGCGCGGGCTGCGCCTGGAGGGCGCCGCACCAGCAGAGTATGACGAGTCGCGCCCAGGATCCAAATGGCGAATCTTGCAAGGACTGGCCTTCCCCCACCGCCTGCAGCACCGGTGTCACCTCGGTCATTTCCTTGCGCTCAGGCGGTTCAACTCACACCGCATTCCGCGAAGGCGTAACGGGGAGGTTGCAACGGGAAACGGGGTTGGGAAATTGCCAGGCCGGTCGGGGCGACCGCCAGCGCTGAACCAGAGCCTCGGAATGGCTCAGGACGGAGTCAAGGGGGAGAGCCCAGCCAACCGGGGCCAGTTGCAAGCCCCTTTTGCGCGGGCGCGGAGTGCCAGTGTCGGCTTGTGATGCCAGAGGGCACCTATGATAAAGGGAAACCAGCCCTCCCCTACCATGCCCAACATCACGCCTCTGCATCAGCACATGCGATTCACTTCGGCCCGCGCGAAAACAGCGGCCTATCGTCTCGCTGCGAGCTTGACCCTGTCCCTCGGCCTCGCCGCCGCCCAAGCGCAGGAGAGGCCCCCGGCGACGACCGCGGTTCCGGCCACGGGAAAGCCGGCGACCGAAGAGGCGGTGAAGTTGGATCAGATGGTGGTGTCCGGCGTGCGCGGCAGCTTGATCGGTGCACAGGAGATCAAGCAGAACTCACTGCAGTTCGTCGATTCCATCGTCGCCCAGGATATCGGCAAACTTCCCGACAACACCGTGGCGGATGCGCTGCAACGGGTGCCCGGCATCCAGGTCCGCCGCGATAATGGCGAAGTGAACAGCGTCGTGATTCGCGGTCTGCCCAACCTGGCGACCACCCTCAACGGCCACGAGATCTTCACCGGCACGGCCCGCGGCGTATCGCTCCAGGACATACCTGCGGAATTGGTCGCCGGCGTCGATGTCTACAAATCCAATGCCCCGGATCAGATCGAAGGCGGCATTGCCGGCTTGATCGACATCCGGCTGCGCCGGCCGCTCGAGCTCAAGGGCCCGACCTTCGCGGCGAGCGGCCGTGCCATTGTCCCCAAACATGCCGACGACACGACGTGGATCGGCAGCGCCATGCTGAGTCATCGCTGGAAGCTCGCGGGCGGCGGCGAGTTCGGCGCCCTCGTTTCCGTGGCCGATCAGACCTATTATTACAAAGACCAGCGGGTATTTAACTTCCTCTGGACCCCGCTCAACACCACCGCCGTGCCCGGGCAGACCTCCATCGTATTGCCCGATACCGTCGGCTCCCTGCTCGTGCCCGGCGAGCGTCAGCGGCCCGCCTTGAGCTTTTCCGCCCAGTATCGTCCCCACCCCGAGCTTGAACTCTACACGGACTTCCTGTTCACCGGCTACCGGAACAAGCGGCAGGTTCACTTTTTCATCGGCCTCCCGCGCACCTTCGGCGCCATCCAGTCCGTCGTGCTGAATCCGGGCACCAACGTCGTGTCGCGCCTGGTTTCGACCAATAACTTCCACCTGAACAGCACGCAGGCGTTCCAGGACAAGACCGACAGTTACCAGGGCGCCACCGGCTTGAAATGGGCCCGGGGCGCGGTCAAGGCCTCCACGGAGCTCGTCTACAACTGGAGCAGCTTCAAAAATCGCGCGGTCATCGTCGACATCCAGTATGTGGCGCCATCGACCTTCACCTTCGATTTGAATCCGTCCACGGGCTCCAATGTCACGGTCAGCGGCGGCGATATTACGAACGTCAACAACTTCCGGCTCTGGGGTCTCTTCGACAATCGCGGCTACCAGACCAGCGATCAGATTGGGTGGAAGGCGGACCTTGAGTATGACTTGGGGAAAGGTGTCGTCTCGAAAATCAAGGGCGGCATCCGGCTGACCGAGCGCGAAGCCCGGTCGCGGCAAAGCAGCGTGAACAATGTCGCTCCCACCGCCGGTCGGGGCGTCCCCACCGCGGCGTCGATTCCCGGCTTCGGCAGCAAGGCGCCGGACGGGTTGTTCTCGAAGAGCGAATTTGGGGCGTCGAACTGGTACGGTCCGGATCCGGATTTCCTGCGAAACAATACCGCCGTGCTCCGCCCCCTGTTCGGCCGGCCCGTGACAGAGCCGAATTTCAATCCGACGCAGGCGTTCACCGACACCGAGAAAACCCACGCCGCCTACGTGCAGGGCCATTACACGCTGGGGCCGGGCGACCGGCCGCTCAACGGCCTGTTCGGCGTCCGCATTGTCCAAACCAAACAGTCCTTGATCGGCAACCTGGCGAACGGCAGCCCCATCGCCGGGGACAAAGACAAGGTGGACGTGATGCCGACCTTGAACGGCCGCTTCAAGCTGACCGATCAGCTGTTCGCCCGGTTTTCCGCCGGCCGCGCCATCACCCGCCCGGGCTTCGCTGCGCTCAACCCGGTGGTGACCTTGAACGCCCCGACCACGACCGGCGGGGCCAATGGCACGGGCAGCGGCGGCAACCCCGACCTCAATACGGTGACCTCCGACAACTACGACGTCTCGCTCGAGCATTACTTCACGAAGTCGAGTTACGCCTCACTGGCCGGCTTTTATCGGACGATCGACGGCTACGTGCAGACCTTCGCCGCTTTGGAATCGGTCGGCGGCGTGAACTATATCGTCACCCGGCCGCGCAACGCGGGCGAAGGCAACCTCAAGGGAATGGAGGCGACCTTCCAATATTTTCCGGAAAATCTGCCCGGATTTTTCAAGGGATTCGGTGTACACACGAACTACACTTTCATCGAAGGCGAACAGGACACGGCGGATACGCGGCCCGGCGCGGCCGTGGGCTCCCGGGTCAGCCTGCCCTTCGCGCAGGTCTCGAGGCATTCCTACAACATCATTGGCATTTATGAACGCGGACCCTTCAGTGCGCGACTGGCGTATAATCGGCGCGGCTCGTTCGTCGACACCTTCAACGGGCCGAACGCACCGGGCAGTCCACTGCGGACGATTACCGTCAAACCGACCGAACGGCTCGACTTCTCTGCCAGTTACCGGTTCAGGAACAACTTCACCCTCACTTTCGACGCCACCAATCTCATGGACAGCGTGGTCCAGGATTACTTCGGTACCAACTCCCAACTCCACCCGCGCGACACCCGGCTCTACGATCGGACGTATGAGTTTGGCGTGAGATACCGGTATTGATTCCGACCGGGCACGTTCGCCGGCAGCAGGTGGAACGCAGCGCAGCCGCCGCCTTGTTGGGGCTGAATAGTTCCAACCGAGTTCTTCTCCACGCCCATGCGCTTCCTGCCACGCCTCGCTTTCCTTCTCTTCCTCCTGCTCACGCCCGGCGCACATGCCGCGGCTGCCGCCGCCCCCGCCCGGCCGAACATCGTCCTCATCGTCGCCGACGACCACGGCCGTGAGGCGCTCGGCTGCTACGGCAACGCCGTCGTCCGGACGCCCAACCTCGACGCGCTCGCGGCCGATGGCACCCGCTTCACCAACGCGTTCTGCACCACGGCGAGCTGCAGCCCCTCGCGCTCCGTCATCCTCAGCGGCCAGCACAACCACCGCAACGGGATGTACGGCCTCCAACACGACGACCACCACTTCCAATCTTTCGATCAGGTGAAAGGTCTGCCCGTCCTCCTCACCGCGGCCGGCTACCGCACCGCGCGGATCGGGAAGTTTCACGTCGCGCCGGAATCCGCCTATGCGTTCGAGACCGTGCTCTCGGGCGGCGAAGCCAATGACCCCGCCACCATCGGTCGCAGCCCGGTGGAAATGGCCGAGCAGTCCCGCGGCGTCATCGAGTCGCCGGACGCCCGCCCCTTCTTCCTCTATTTCGCCAGCGACGATCCGCATCGCGCGAATGCCGTGCTGCCGAACGGAAAACCAACCTTCGACACGTGGCCCGAGCCGAATCGCTTCGGCAACCGGCCCGCCGGCTATCCCCAAATCACGCCCGTGGCGTACCGCCCGGCCGATGTCGTCGTCCCGCCCTTTCTCCCCGACACGCCCGCCTGCCGCGCGGAGCTCGCCGAATATTACCAGGCCATCTCGCGGCTCGATCAGGGCGTCGGCCGGCTGATCGCGATCCTCAAGGCCGCCGGCCGGTATGACTCCACCTTGATCATCTACCTCTCGGACAATGGCGCGGCATTTCCCGGCGCAAAAACCACGCTGTACGATCCCGGCATGCGATTGCCCTGCATCGTGCGCGCGCCCGGTCGCAAGCATCCGGGCGCCACGCAGGGCGCGATGGTCACCTGGGCCGATCTCGCACCGACGCTGCTCGAGGTCGCGGGCGGGCGGGCGCCGGACGGTGTGTTCGACGGCCGCTCCTTTCGCGCGGGGCTCGATGGCGCCGAATTGCGCGGCTGGGACGAGGTCTACGCGTCCCACACCTTCCACGAAATCACGATGTACTACCCGATGCGCGTCGTGCGGACGCGGCGGCACAAGCTCATCCACAACCTGGCCAGCGAGGTCACGTTTCCCTCCGCCCTCGATCTGATCAAGTCACCCACCTGGATCAGCGCCGCCGCATCGGGCCGCACTCTCGGCCGGCGACCGATCGAACAATTTCTGCATCGTCCCAAATTCGAGCTCTACGATCTCGAGCGCGATCCAGACGAAGTCTCCAATCTCGCCGACGATCCCGCCCAGCAAAAACTGAAGGCGGAACTGATCGAAAAACTGAAGGCGTTTCAAACCGCGACGAAGGATCCTTGGGTGCGGAAGTGGAACTACGAGTGAGGGCCTCCGAGGTGTGCGGAGAATGAACGTCGCTGCGCCCACCGGCGCGGCTTGGCGTGGCACGGGCGTCTCGCCCGTGGTCCTTCGAGCTCATGGGCGGGACGCCCATGCCACTTCAGTCCCGGCAGGTCGGCGCCTACCCTCAAAAACTGCAGGCTCGCCGCGGCCCGCCGGCGAAGCTTCTTCTTCACCCATGTTTCCTCGCCGTGCTGTTCCCCTTGCGCTGGCTCTCGGTGTGCTTTCGGCCGGTGCCACGTCCCTCTCCGCCCAGCGCGGCGATCGCGCGGGCGAAACGATGCGGCCGCCGCCCGCCACCTGGAACATTCCGCCCGCACCGGCCCTGTCACCCGAGGAAGCGCTGAAGGCCTTGAAGGTCGCGCCCGGTTTTCGCGCCGAGCTCGTCGCCGCCGAGCCGCTCGTCTTCGAACCCGTCGCCATGGTGTTCGGTCCGGACGGCCGGCTCTGGGTCGCCGAAATGCGCGGTTACATGCCGAACGTCGACGGCGAGGGGGAGGACGCCCCGATCGGCTCGATCGTCGTCCTCGAGGACACCGATGGCGATGGCCGGATGGACAAACGCACCGTCTTCCTGGATCAGCTCGTGCTCCCGCGCGCCCTCGCGCTCGTCGGTGACGGTCTGCTCGTGGGCGAGCCGCCGAATCTCTGGTTTTGCCGCGACACGGATGGCGATGGCGTGAGCGATCAAAAGACACGCGTCGCCGACAATTACGGGCCGATCGCCAACCCGGAGCTCGCCGCGAACGGGCTGCTCTGGGCGCTCGACAATTGGATCTACAACGTGAACCACTCGTTCCGGCTGCGGTACGAGGGCGGCGGGAAATTCCGCTCCGAGCCCACGATCCAGCGGGGCCAGTGGGGTGTCGCGCAGGACGACACGGGCCGGCTCTACTACAATCACAACACCAGCCCGCTCCACGCCGATCTCGTGCCCGCCGAATATCTGGCGCGAAACAAAAACCTGGCCGCCGCCGGAGCCAACGTCCCGATCGCGACGACCAACCTCCGACTCTGGCCGGGCCGCGTCACGCCCGGCGTCAATCGCGGCTACCGCATCCTGCGCGCCGATGGCACGCTGCCTGCCGTGACCGCGGCGTGTGCGCCGCTGATTTATCGCGGCGGGCGTTTCCCGGCGGAATTTTCGGGCAACGCGTTCATCTGCGAACCGGCCGCCCACTTGGTCAAGCGGCTCGTCCTGGACGAACCCGCCGGCGATACCAAGGCGCGCAACGCCTATGATGGCGCCGAGTTCATCACGTCCACCGACGAGCGATTCCGACCGGTCAACCTGTCCAATGGCCCCGACGGCGCGCTCTACGTCCTCGATCTCTATCGCGGCCTCATCCAGCACCGCATCTACGTCACGAGCTACCTGCGGCAGCAGGTGGAGGCGCGCGGGCTCGGTCGTCCGACGGGGCGCGGACGCATTTACCGGATTGTGCCGGACGGAACAGCTCCATCGGCCCCGAAGCCGAATCTCGCGCGGATGGACAGCGCGGACCTGGTGCGGACCCTCTCGCACGCCAACGGCTGGTGGCGCGACACCGCCCAGCGATTGCTGGTCGAACGTCGCGAAGGGCAGGCATTCGCCTCGCTGAGAAAACTCGCGGCCGATCCAAAAACGTCGCCCCTCGGCGGGTTGCACGCGTTGTGGACTCTCGAGGGTTGTGGCGAGTTGGATCGCGCGACGACGCTCACCGCGTTGGGCGATGGGGATCCGCGCGTGCAAGCGGCGGCCATCCGGCTCGCCGAGCGCTGGTTGGCGGCGCCGGGCGACAAAGGGATCATCGAACGCGTCATCGCGCTCGTGGGTGCCAATCCACCGACCGACCCGATCGCCTGGCCGGTGCGTTTGCAACTCGCGCTCTCCCTCAGCGCCAATCGTTCGAAGGCGGGCGAAGTCGCGCTGCAGTCGCTGGTGCGGACTGCGGGCGCCCAGGCTTATCTGGCCGACGCGGCGGTTTCGGGGCTCGGCGGTCGCGAGGTTGAATTCATCGAGGCACTCATTCGCTCGCCCGGCGCTGGCGCCCGCGCCATCGCGCTCGCCGTTTCCGCGGTGCTCAAGTCCGGGCAGGCGGCCCGGATCGAACGTGTCCTGGGTTGGCTGGACGGCGGGCAGCTTTCCGTCGAGGCACGACGCGCGCTCCTCGCCGGAGTCGACCACTTTATTCCCCGCACACCGGAGGGAGCGATGCGCAACGCCGCGCTGCCCGCCGAGTCCGCGCCGCTGACCAAGCTCGCGAAAAACGACGATGCGCTTGGCCGCGAAGCGTCGGCGTTGTTGAACGCGCTGACCTGGCCCGGCAAACCGGGCGTGCACGTGGCCGCTCCCGCCGCAGCGCTCACGGCGGAGGAAACCGCGCGGTTTGAAAAAGGCCGAACCCAGTTCGCGGCGCTGTGTGCGGCGTGTCACCAACCCGAGGGCCAGGGCACGCCGAACGTGGCCCCGCCGCTGGTCGGCTCCCGCTGGGTGCTCGGTGACGACCGCGTGTTGGCGCGGATTATTCTCAACGGAAAATCCGAGGGCACCCTGGTCATGCCCCCGCTCAAGGCCACCCTCGACGACGAGGCGATCGCCGCGGTGCTCACGTTTGCGCGTGGTTCCTGGGGCAATCGCGAACGTCCCATTTCGCCGGCCACCGTCGCCGAGGCACGACAGGCCACCGGGACTCGCGCCGAACCTTGGACGTCCGCGGAGCTGGAAGAGCTGCTGCAAGTGCTCCCCGGCCGCCGGCGATCTTTCTGACAGATTCTTTGGGCGACTGCCGCTCAAAACACCGAACAAATGAACTCCGGGTCCACCGCTTCCTCCGCAGAACCGCCGGGCGACGAAATCGTCAGCCGCCGTGAACGAGGAGAATTTCGACCGCCTGGCCGCTTACCTGGCCAAGCTTGCCGCCCCCAGCGCCCAAATCGATCGCCGGTTCGAACCCCGAAAATGAAAACCAACGACATGATCACCGCAAAATCGATTCTGGAAGTGATCAAGCCGCTGGGCCGCGACAGCTACAAGAAGGTGCTCCTGAATCACGGCATCAAGGAGCCGTTTTTCGGGGTGAAGATCGAGGAACTGAAACGGTGGACATGGGCAACACCGCCTGCCAGGTGCCGTATGCACCGGACTATATCGCCAAAATGGAAAAGCGGGGCGTCATCGGCAAGAAGCGGAAAACGGTGAAGTGCTGAAGCGAGTAGCGCAGGCGTCTCGCCTGCTTCGGAGCAGGCGGGACGCCTGCGCTACGAATACAGCAGGAACGGCGCGCGCAGTTTCGCGAAGTCCGCGAGGCCTGACTCCCAGCGCGCGACGATTTCCTCCCACGGTTCACCACGCACGAACGCTTCCCGCACCGTCGAGGTGCCCATGACCTTGTCGAAGTAGTCGGCGTGCAGCTCGAGTTTCTGGCCGGGAAGTTTTTGCACCGCCTGGAGGATCGCGAGGGTGCTCGCCACCGGCCGGAACGCTTCGCGGTCGGTCACGTGCAATTGACACCCGCCGCAGTGCTCTCCGGCAAACTTCGAAAACGTCGGCGTGAACCACGCCTCGCGGAACTTCGCTCCCGGCAGCGCGAGCGCGTTCAAGGCGCGCGCCAGCACGTAACCGTCAATCCAAGGCGCGCCGAAAAGTTCGAAGGGCCTCGTCGTGCCGCGGCCTTCGGAGAGATTCGTGCCTTCGATCAGCACCTGGCCCGGATAAACGGTCGCGGTGTCGAGCGTGGGCATGTTGGGTGAAGGCAGCACCCAGGGCAGCCCGGTGTCGTCGTACCAGTGGCCCCGCCGCCAGTCGTCCATTGGCACGACCGTGAGATCGACCCTGCCGGAGTGGCTTCGGCTTCCAGCCGAAGATCTGCGGCTGGAAGCCGCAGCCACGTGGGCGTCGGCCAGCGACGCCCCTACGAAGGATTCATCGCCACACGTCTTCCCGAGGAATTTTTCGTTGAACAACCGCGCCAGCTCGCCTGCGGTCATCCCGTGCCGAAGCGGAATCGGATAGAGCCCAATGAAGGAACTGTGCCGCGGGAATTCCAGGATCGGGCCTTCCATCGCCACGCCGTTGATCGGATTGGGGCGGTCGAGCACGATGAACGGGATCTCCGCCTCCGCGGCCGCCTGCATCGCATAGGCCATCGTGGCGACGTACGTGTAAACGCGCGTGCCGATGTCCTGCAGGTCGAAAACCAGCACGTCGATGCCGTCGAGCATCCCGCGCGCAACGGTCTTGCCCGTGTGCTGCGTGTCGTAGGCGCGCATCTGCTCGTCGATTTTCGCGAGTGGGCTCGCCGGGGTGGGTGGTTGCTCCGACTGGCCGTACAGGCTGTAGACGGGCAGCTTGAAGTGCTCGTCCTGGTGAAACCCCACGTATTCCCCCGCCTGCGCGTTGCCGCGCACGCCGTGCTCGGGCCCGTAGAGGGCCGTGAGTTTCACTCCCGGGTGCGCGCGGAATCGCTCGACAATGCTAGCCAGCCCGGCGTCTACCCCGGTGGGATTCGTAATCAGACCCACGCGCTTGCCCCGGACGAACTCGAGGTGTTTTTCGAAAAAGACGTCAACGCCCAGCTTCATGACTTAACGATAGAATCAAACATTGAACCACAAAGGCACGGAGACACAGAGAAAGACCACGGGGTAGGGTCGACCTTTGTGGCTCAGTGTCTTTGTGGTGAATCTCCGACATCCGAAGGCTGCGTATCCTGCTGATTTTTTCGCGGCAATTTCCCCGTTTTACGCGCTCAACGCACCGCAGCCGCGCGGCCGTCCTTCGTCGCGTGGGCGGCATGCGGCTCCGTGCCCCACATCGGGCGATGGCGCGGGATCTCGGCCTTGAAATCGCCCAGGCTCGGCCAGAGCGTGCGCTGGTTGAGGTCCACTTCCGCCACGATCACAGTGCCCCACTTCTCCGCTTTCGCGATCGGTCGGCCGGTGTGATCGTAGACCGCTGTCAGCATCCATTCGCTCGAGACGTCCTCGTAGGTGCTGCTCACCAGATAGACGTGATTCTCGCAGGCGCGCGCGCTCGCGAGCAGCGGATTGCAACCCCACACCGGCCAAGCAATCACCTCGGCGCCGCGCATCGCGAGCTGGCGCGCCACTTCCGGGAAGAACCCGTCGTAACACACCATCATGCCCACCTTGCCGAAGCGCGTCTCGAAGATCGGGTACTCTTCGCCCGGCTGGATCCCACCGTCGATCTCGCCGCGCGGCAGGGCAACCTTGCGGTACTTGCCGATGAACTTCCCGTCCGGCCCAATCAGCGCGGCCACATTATAGACGAGCGGTCCGTCGCGCTCGAGCAGGCCGGCCACGATGTAAAGGTCGTGTTTCTTCGCCAGCGTGCCGAAATATTCTGTGGACGGTCCAGGCACCGGCTCAGCACAGTCCGCGTAGGAGCGGCCCATCTTGTAATACGTCAGCGTCTCGGGCAGGACGACGAAATCCGCGCGCTGACGCGCTGCATCCGCGATCAGCGGCTCGAACTCCCGGCAGTTGTCCATCGGCGATTTGCCGCCGGTTGGACGATAATGCACGCCGGCCAGCCGGACTTTCCGCGCGGGCGGCGCGCTGGTCTCGGTGAACGCGATGTTGCTCCACTCGACCCGCGCATCGGACACCCACTGCAAATGCAGCTCGACCACCGCGCGCGTAGCCTTGGCAGGCGCGCGATAAGTCGCCGTGAGTTCGGTCCAGCCGCGCGCATCGACGGCCCCGTCCTCGGGATGCTCCGCCTCAGCCGTGCGCGTCATCTTGGGCAGCACGTCCCGCACGGTCGGCTCGTCGGTCGGGACGGATTTTCCCGCCTCGTTCTGCCAGAGGATCCGGACCACGGCGTTGCGGCGGGGATTCGCCAGCCCGTCCACTTTTCGCAGCGTGCGAAATTGATAGTATTGCCCCCCCTGCAAGGAAAACGTCTTCGTCCAATAGCCGTGCCGTCCCGGGTTCGAATCCGCGACGATCAAGAGGCTGCCCTTGCCGTCCGGTCCGCCCGTTGGGGCGAACGAAAAACCGGGGCGGATCTCGGCGCGCGGCGCGGCGGCCTTCCAGCCATCCGGCGCGGACGCAGCGGACTCCGGGGCGCTCGTGGCCCGAACGAATCCCGCGAGAAGGACGAAGAGGGCGGTGCAACGCGGCAGGCAAGAAATATTTCTCATGCGGATTCCGGATGGGGGTTGCCCGGATTGGACCACGGCAGGCCGGCCGTAGCGATGATTTGTTGCAGCGCGTGTGTTCGTCCGAAACCAGCGAAAGTTGCCGCCTCATGGAATCGGAGTCCGGCGCATGACGCCCCACCGTCGCGCGGAGTGCGGACGCAGTAATTCGCCGCGCGACCGGATTGCCACTTGCGGCAACAATTTCGAACGGCATAGTCCGCCCGCCACGACATGAGGCCGCCTCCCATTCCTGCCAACGACGAAGCCCGGGTCGCTGTGCTGCGTTCGCTCGGCGTCCTCGATACGCCGCCCGAGCTCGACTACGACGAGATCACCCAGCTCGCCGCCCAAATCTGCCAGGTGCCCATCGCGCTCATCTCGCTCATTGACACCGACCGCCAGTGGTTCAAATCGAGGGTCGGCCTCGAGGCTTCGGAGACTCCGCGCAGTGACGCCTTTTGCGCCCATGCGATTTGCGAGCCCGAGCGAGAGGTCTTCGTCGTGCCGGATGCGCACAACGACCCGCGCTTCGCCAACAATCCCCTCGTCCGCAACGATCCCCTCATTCGTTTCTACGCCGGCTCGCCCCTCATCACGCACGACGGCTGGGCGCTCGGCACCCTCTGCGTGATCGATCGGAAACCGCGCGAGCTCACGCCCGACCAGCTCAAGGCCCTCACCTCGCTGCGCCGTCATGTCATCAATGGCTTCGAGCTGCGCCGGCTCGTCGCTCGCCAGAACAAAATCATCCTCGACCTCGATCTCACGCGCCGCGACCTCGACCAGGCCCGCCGCGACGCCGAGCAGGCGGGCCGCGCGAAAAGCCAGTTCCTCGCGGCCATGAGCCACGAAATCCGCACGCCGATGAACGCCGTGCTCGGCATGACCGCCCTGCTCTGCGCCTCCTCCCTCGATGCCGAGCAGCGCGACAGCGTGGACACCATCCGCACGAGCGGCGAACTGCTCCTCACCGTCATCAACGACATCCTCGACTTTTCCAAAATCGAATCGGGCAAACTCGAGTTCGAGAGCGAGCCCTTCGAGGTCGCCGCCTGTGTCGCCGGCGCCGCCGAGCTGCTCGCCGGTCGCGTGGCGGAAAAAAAACTGGCGCTCCGCACCGACCTCGATGCCAGCACGCCCGCCGCCGTGAAAGGCGACGTCACGCGCGTCCGCCAAATCCTCGTCAACCTCCTCTCCAACGCGGTGAAGTTCACCGAGCGCGGCGAAATCGTCCTCCGCGTCGCCGGCCGCGCGTTGCCCGACGGCCGCGCCGAACTCACGTTCAGCGTGCGCGACACCGGCATCGGCATTCCCGCCGACCGGGTCAGCCGGCTCTTTCAAGAGTTCAGCCAAGTCGATGCCTCCACCACGCGCCGCTACGGCGGCACCGGGCTCGGCCTCGTCATCAGCCAGCGCCTCGCCGCGTTGCACGGCGGTCGCATGTGGGTCGAAAGCGAGCCTGGCCGCGGTTCGTGTTTTTCTTTCACCATCGTCGCCGCGCCGTGCGCCGTGCCCGCCGGCACCAGCGTCCCCTTCGTGGCCCGCACCGAGTTCGATGCGGAGTTCGCGAGGAAACATCCCGCGCGCATCCTCGTCGCCGAGGACAATCCCGTTAACCAAAAAGTTCTCGTCCGCACGCTGCAAAAACTCGGCTACGCCCCCGAGGTCGCCGCTGACGGACTCGCCGCGCTCGAGACGTTGCGCCGCGCGCCGTTCGACCTCGTGCTGATGGATGTGGAGATGCCGGAACTCGACGGCCCCGCCGCCACGCGCGCGCTGCGCGCCGAACTGCCGCCCGCCCACCAGCCGGTCGTCGTCGCCGTCACCGCCCACGCGCTCGTCGGCGACCGCGAGCAATATCTCCGCGCCGGCATGGACGGCTATCTCACCAAGCCGATCCGCCTCGACGAACTCACGGGCATCCTCGCGCGCCTCGCCGAATTCCGCGCCGCGCGCGCGTGAGCGCGCCGCCCGGGCGCCTAGCTTTTTTTCGCCGCCGGCGCCAACTCCACCTTCACCGGCAACTCGCCGAGCTCGTAGTAACGATGCTCGATCCGGTCATCGCGCACGATGGCGACCCGGATCCCGGATTTGGCGCCGCCGAGCGGCTTGCCCACGGGGCCGCTGGTGATCGCTTCCATGTCACCATCGCGGGCCTCGGCATTGCGGTGATAGTGGCCGCAGAAAAGATAGCGCACGCCGAATTCGCGAAAGAGCGCGAGGTAGGCCACGCGGCGCACGATTGGAATATTGAAGTACCCATCCGCTTCCGCCGGGGTTTTCAGGAACCAGGGATGATGCTGGAAGACGACCAGGTGCCGGGGATTTTCCGCCTTGGCCTTCGCCAGTTCGGCGCGCAGCCAGCGCTCCTGCTCCGCAAGCTGCTCGGGCGATTTGTCCGGCGAATGAATCACGCTGGAGTTGAGCACAATCCCGACCAGGCCCTCGTGCCGGAAGACATAGCGGTCGGGCCCGAACTTCTGGACATACGCCGCCAGGCTGGCCGGGGTCGGCACATTCTCCACGTCATGGTTGCCCGCGATGTTGTAAACCGGGATGGCACGATCGATTTTTCCGACGATGCGCTGGTACTCCGCAATCTGCCGGGCATCGCCGGGTTTGTGAACGAGATCGCCGGTGATGACGACGAAGGCGGGCTGAAGCCGGTTCACCGCGGCGACCGCAAACTCGAAGTTGGCCGCGTCCTGCACGAAGTCCTTGTTTTCGGAAAACATCCCGAGCTGCGGATCGCTGAGCTGGATGAAGAAAAAGGGTTCCGCGGCGGACGCCCGCACCAGCCCGAGGGCACCCAGCAGCAGGCCGAAGCAAAGGGAGAGGGATCGTCGCATGAGCTGAAGCGTGACCGATGCGCCATGGTTGTCCGTCTTTTTCTCTACAACGATTAAGCGCCACCAACTCAATGGGGCCGCCGGCGCCCCCGCCGCGTCTCGTTCGCTATGCCGTTATTGAGGCCGGGGCGCCCTCGCCCCGGGGTCGTTGCAGGCCAGCTCTCCGCTGAGCTGGCGGATTGAAACAGCCAGGTCAGCGACCTGGCCTACAATCCGAGCCCCTCTCCCGCGGCTCAGCGCACGATTTCAGCCATCGTCTGAATCACCCGCCGGCCGAACTCAAGCCGGTCCTTGGTTGTCGGATACCGGCCCGGCTTGCGGCTTGGCCCGATCCGCTGCTCCATCAGCATCATCGGGATTCGCGCCTCCCGCCAGACCCACAGCGTCGTGCTGGCTCGAAGTGGCTCAGTTCTTGGCCGCGTGCTGCCAAATCCCGGGGCGAGGCGCCGCGGCTCCAACTCACCCTCAGCCTCCCGGAGCCTCGTCATGCCAACCGTGAGCTGGGGCCGCTGGCGCCCTCGCCGCGGTTTCCCCCGCAACGCGGTGAGGGCGCCGCATCCCCATCAAACCGCTGCACTCGGTCCTCATCCCCCGTATCCGCGTCGTTTTGACTTCAGCCGCGGCGCACGAACACTGCGGCATGGACGTGGGGCACGATCGCGAACAGTGGACGCATGAGGAAATCGTGAGCGGGGCCCGCCAAGGCCTCCTGACGGAGCTCGCGGTGGAGGATACCGCGCTTGGCCATGCATTTCTGGAATCGCCGATCGGACCGCGCGTCCGGGTGGGCGGGGTTCGCGCCAGCCTCGCGCGGTTTGGCGCCGAGCAGGTCGCGGCCGCGTCGGGCGTGGCGTCCAGCCTGCGATTTGGGAGTTATACCGATGCGAGCGACGAGGTCGTGCTGCATCTGCCCGCGCAGGTCGAGGTGCGCGAGGGACTCAGCTTGCCCGTGCTTTCCAGCCTGGCGCTGAAACTCGGGCCTTTCATCAGCGACCTCGCCGCGCGCGGGCCGGCGGCGGTCGCCGCCGAGTTGCTGGCGCGCCGCAGCCCGGGCACCCGCGAAGTCGAACGCCGGTTGCGTGCCACTCCGCCCACCTACGAGGGCTGGGCTCAGCTCGCGCCGGCTGACATCGCGCGCGCCTTCCAGCCCCACCCGCCGCTGCTCGCCGATCGCAAGGAGCTCTATCATCGGATCCGGCTCGCGTGCACCCATGCGGTCGATCGCACGTTGCTCGACACCCTGGCGCGCCGCAACCCGGGCTTCCTCGATTACCTCCAATGTTTCCCCGTGGCGCGTGCGATGCACCGCAAGGTGATCGCGTGGCTGGGGCCGACCAACTCGGGCAAGACCCATCGGGCCGTAATTGCGCTGAGCCGCGCGAAAAGCGGCATGTATCTCGGGCCGCTGCGGCTGCTCGCGCTCGAGCAACGCGACCGGGTGGTGGATCTCGGGACGGCCTGCTCGCTCATCACCGGCGAGGAGCGCGACGCGCAGTCGTTGACCCATTCCGCCCGCACCGTGGAGATGACGGATTTTTCCCGCCGGTTCGAGGTGTGCGTACTGGATGAAATGCAGCTCGCCTTCGACCGCGACCGCGGCTGGGCGTGGGTGGCCGCCTACTGCGGCGTCGCGGCGGAGACCCTGATCGTCACGGGTCCAGTTTCGGCCGAGCCGGTGATCCGGCGCCTGGGTGAACTCTGCGGGGACGTGCTGGAGGTCAATCACCTCGAGCGCCAGGGCACGCTCGAGTATGAAGGCGTGATCGACTGGCGCCGCCTGCCGCCCCGCACCGCGGTGATCGGGTTCTCGCGGGCCATGGTGCTCGAGCTGAAGGCCATGCTCGAATCGCGGGGGCAACGCGTATCCGTCATCTATGGCGGATTGTCGCCGGAGGTGCGGCGCAACGAAGCGCGGCGTTTCCGGGAGGGCGAGTCGGACATCGTGTGTGCGACCGACGCCATCGGGCTGGGGCTGAACCTGCCGCTGGATCGGGTGGTCTTTTATGAGACGGACAAGTTCGACGGCGAAATCAACCGCCGGCTCGAGCCGTCAGAGCTGTTGCAAATCGCCGGGCGGGCCGGCCGCGGGCCTGGCTCCGCCGGATGGGTGGCGGCCTGCTCCGCGCGCGACGGCCGGCGGATTGAAGCCGCTTTGGCGGAGCCCCAGCGCACCCCGACGCCGGCACCGTTGCCGGCGGCCCCCACCCAGATGCATGTGCGGGCGATTGCCGATCACCTCGCGCTCGATCGGCTCGTGCCGATTCTGGAATTCTTCCGGACGAGGCTGACTTTCCCCAGCGGCACTTTTTTTCCCGACGTCCAGGAGGATGTGCTGATGGCCGCGGAGTTGGTGGACGCGTACGCGGCGGGACTCCCCGTCGAACAGCGTTATGCGCTCGCCTGCACGCCGATCGATCTCGGGGAGCATGTGTTTCGCAGCACCTTCACCGGCTGGCTGGAACTGCTGGCGGCCGGAAAGAACGTCAATTTCCCCCGGCGGCTCGACGGTGGTGGCGGACTGGAGACGCTGGAGGAAACCCTCAAACTGATCAGCGTCTATCGCTGGCTGGCGTTGAAATTCCCACTCGCCTTCAACGATCTGGCCCATGTGGAGCAACTCCGGCGGGAGGCGACCGAGCAGACCCAGTCGATTTTGCGACGGAATTGGGGCAAACAGGGCCTGAGCCGGCGCGAATGCGTCCAATGCGGTCGCGCCCTGTTGCCCAGTTCAGTCTATCGCACCTGCCGGGACTGCCATGCGGAAGGTCACAGTTGATGCCCGCCAGCGAGCTGGCCTACAACGCGGAGCGGCGGATTGGTTATTGGTTCTAAGACAGGTCGCCGACCTGGTCCGATTGCATCGCTTGGGACTACCCCGCCTGCGTTTCGAGAATCGTATCCTCGGCCTGCATCCAGATCTCGAAGGTTTTGTCCAAAGTGATCGGCGGGGCCTCCGCGCGATCCTTCCGCGCGAGCGTGTCGGCACAGCGGGTGATCCGCCTCTGCAAGCGCACGAGCGCAGTCTGATCCCCCGACTGTGGCGTCACTTTTCCCTCCCCGATCTTACCCATCAGCGAGTGAGAACTCCAATGGCCGGGACGGTTCCGACTTCGCCGAAAATTTATCCCGGGCGCGGCGAGGAATTTCGCCGCCCTCCCCTTTCTAGGCCTGCCCGCGTAACTCCAGGGATCGATCAGGGTCAAAGCAGCGATGAAACCGGATGGATTGCTGCCGCCCGTGATGATTGTCGATGACAGCGATGATGATGCCCTGCTGGCATCGCGCTGCCTGAAGGCCGCCGGACTCAAGAATCCACTGCTCCATTTCCGGAGCGGCGGGGATGCGTTCATGTTTCTCAAGCAATTTTGTCCGCCGCAGAAGACCGTCTCCCTGCCGCCGTGCCTGATGCTGCTGGACGTCAACATGGACGGGCTCAGTGGGTTCGACATCCTGCTTTGGACGCGGCAGCAGCCGCAGTTCAAGGAGTTGAAGATTTTCATGCTATCAGGGGCGAATGAGGAATGGGACGCCCAGATTGCCGCGAAACTCGGGGCGGATGAGTACCTGGAAAAATTTCCCCAACCCGCGGTGATTGCCGGGTTACTGTCGGACGTTCTGTCGCCCTCGGCCCGTTAGGGCCGGCCCGTCGCCAGGGCGCCGCCCTGATTCGCATGTTTAAATCGCTAGCCTCGAAAGTCCCGTCGTCTGACGCCGCTCCCCGGGGCACCGCACTCGTTGCGGCCCGGGAGGCGGCAGCCGGGGTGAGACCGGCGGGCGATACTCCCCTCGGGTCCGCGACGCGTTCCGCTGCGGGCCGGCGTTCGCGCTTCATTCGCTATGGAGTCGCGGCGGTCGGGGTCGCGGCAGTCACCGTGCTCCGGATCCCACTCGAGCCGCTGATCGGAAACTCAGTGCCCTTTAACCTTTATATCCCGGCAGTGGTCATCGCCGGCTGGTTCGGGGGTTTTGGGCCGGGTTTCGCCGCCACCCTCCTCTCGGGTTACTGCGCGAAGACATGGTTTTTCGAACCTTATGGCACTTTCGCCATTGATGACTGGGGCTCGGCTTTCCGCCTGATGGTTTTCCTCGTCAACGGAACCCTCGCGAGCTTCCTCTGCGGACGGCTGCACCAGCGCACCGAGCAATTGCAGAACGAGAAGGCGAAGCTCGAGGTCACGGTGCAGGAGCGTACCACGCACCTGCAGGGCGCGTTGCATGACATGGAGGCGTTCTCCTACACGGTGTCGCACGATCTTCGCTCCCCGCTGCGCTCCATGCATGGCTTCTCGGAAATCCTCCTCGAGAAATACAGTAACGTGCTCGATGCGGAGGGTCAGGGATACCTGCATCGCATCCGCAAGGCGGCGGGCCGCCCCGATCACTTGATCAACGATTTGCTCGCGTTTGCCAAGGTCTCGGGCGCGACGATCGAGCTCGGGCCCGTGCGGGTGAGCGACGTCGTGGCCCGCGTAATCGAAAGTTCGCCCCGCTGGACCTCGACGGACGTGAAGCTCACGTACGAAGACTGCACCCACACGGTCCAGGCCAATCCCACCCTGCTGGATCAAATCCTCCAAAACCTGATGGAAAACGCGGCCAAATACATGGCGCCGGGCGTGAAACCGGATGTCCGCGTGTGGACGGAAGAGCGGGGCAATGTCATCCGCGTCTGGGTGGCGGACAACGGCATCGGCATCGCGCCCGAAAACCAGTCGCGGCTCTTTCACTTGTTCGAGCGCGTCGAGCCGCAAAAATATGCCGGGACCGGGATCGGACTCGCGATCGTGGATCGCGCCGTTTCGAAGATGCAGGGCCGGGTGGGTGTGGAATCGCAACCCGGGCAAGGCAGCCGGTTCTGGGTGGAGCTGGGGCGCGCGTAGCGCGCGAAAGAAGAAACGGCGCTTCCGGGTTTCTTATTTCTGCCGTTTCTTATTTCTGCCGTTTTAATTCGCCGCCACCGTCTTCGGTTTCGTGCTCATCTCGAAATCATCGCTGCGGAAGGGCGTCACCGGCAGCCCGTCGTTCGAGAAGAGATTGCAGACGGGATTATCCGCCCACGCATAGCGAACCGCGATGGGGGCCGCGACTTCGTCGCTCCACACTTCGACTTGGTCCCGGCCCAGCACCTTTCCCGTGGCCCAGCGCCAGACCTTGTCCTCACCGCACACCGCGAAACCCCTGGGCTCCGCCACGTCGAACGCGCGCAGGCTGCTGCCGAAACAATCGAGCGTCACCGTCACCTTGTTGCCCGCGATGGCCATGCTTTTGAATTCCGGGCTGCGATAGGGAATCTTCATCCCGTAATCCCGCGCCAGCGCCCAGCGCACCAGCCGGGCGGCGACGTCATGCTTGTTGCGCGGGTGGATGTCCTTGCCCTCGCCCAAATCGATGATCACGGCCTGGCCGGTGTTCGGCAGCTTCATCGTCTTGGTCTGCGTCTCGCGCAGCTCGGCCCAGTCGCTCTCGCCCGGCGTCGCCTTCTCCGCCTTGAAATCGGCGAGCTGCACCCAGTAGAAGGGAAAATCGCCCTGGCCCCATTCCTTCCGCCACTGTTCGATCAGGTAGGGAAACAGCTGGGCGTGCTCGTAGGCCTGGCCAGCATTCGATTCTCCCTGATACCAAATCACGCCTTTCATCCCGTACCCCAAAGTCGGATGCACGATGCCGTTGAAAATATTCCCGGGCCGGGCATTCCCGGTCAGCCAGGCCAGGGGTGAGACCGGGGCGCGCGGCTCGGCCTTGTTCTCGGACTTTGCCTGCGTTACCCCTTCCTTCCACTTCGCCGTGGCCTCCTCGTGATCGGCGCGAATCTTGTCCGCCTGCAGCTCCGTTTCGCGCTTGGCCGTCGCCTCCATCAGACGCTGGAAACGCGGATCTTTTTCCAGCGCCGTGCGGCGGACCCAAGCCTCTGCCGCCGACCCTCCCCAGGAATTGTCGATCAAACCGACCGGAACGTCGAGGATCTCATGGAGGTAGCGGCCGTAGAGCAGCCCGATCGCACTGAAGCCCCGCGCGGTTTCCGGCGTCGACGCGCGCCAGGCCCCCTTGAAATCATCCTTCAGGTCCTGCGTGCCCACCTGCGGCACTCTGATCAACCGGAGATTAGGGTGCTTGGAGGCGGCCGCCTCGATGTCGCCGTTCCAGTCCTGCGCCAGCGTCCACTGCATGTTCGACTGGCCGGAGCACATCCATACCTCGCCGACCAGGACGTCCTGAATGACGCGCTTGTCCGTCCCCGCGATCGACAGCGCTTGCGGCCTGGTGTTGGCGGCGACCGCGGCGAGCTTCACCGTCCATTTGCCGTCGCGCCCGGCCGTGGCGGTCTGCGTCTGCCCGGCGAACGACACCGTGACCTTGGTGCCGGGCGTGTCCCAGCCCCAGATCGGGTTGGCCTGTTTTTGCTGCAGGACCATGTGGTCGCCGATGATGGCGGGGAGCCGCAGTTCGGCGCGGACGAGGGAGGAGAACGCTACGAGGAGCGTTAAGAGGCCAGCGAATTTTTTCATGACGGGTAAGGGGGAGACGGATTGAACAGCAATGCGCGGCGCGGGCGAGGGATTTCCGGTGCGCCTGTCGGAGCATATATTCCTTCCCGACATGACGGGAGTGTAGGGGCGTCGCTTGCCGACGCCCGTGAGCGCGCGACAGCCCCCGTTGTTCGCGGGCGTCGTCAAGCGACGCCCCTGCTCAATGGTAGGGCTGGCGCTTGTCGCCATGCCGTCGCGGCTACAGCGCTGGCCCACCCGGGATTTTCGCCCGCGGGCCGCGCGACGGCATGGCGGTCCCGCAGCCGCGGGACCAGCCCTGCCCCACCAGGCTCAGACAAACAACTTCGTCACTGCCTTCGCCTTCACCAATTCGCGCGGCTGGTTGAGGTGGTTGTAGACGATCGTTTCCGGATCGATGCCGAAGGCATGGTACATCGTGGCGAGGAGCTCGGTGGGATGAACCGGATCGGAAGCGGGGCTCGAGGCGGTCTTGTCGGATTCGCCGGGCACGTAGCCGCGCTTGATCCCGGCGCCCGCGATGATGCTCGTGTAGCAATACGGCCAGTGATCGCGGCCATCCGCGCTGTTGCTGTTGCCGGACGTGCTGACGCCGCGCTCCGGACTGCGGCCGAATTCCCCCAACGCAACCACCAGCGTCTCGCTGAGGAGCCCGCGCTGATCCAGGTCCTCGAAGAGCGCGCTCAGGCCTTGGTCGAGCATCGGGCCGGACTTGCCCTTCATGCGCTCGGTCAGCCCCACGTGGTGATCCCAGGAATGATTGTCCGAGTTCGCCACCTTGGGCCAGATGACCTCGACCACGCGGGTGCCAGCCTCAACGAGGCGTCGGGCGAGCAGGAGACTCTGGCCGAACGTGTTTCGGCCATAGCGGTCGCGCATTTTTTCAGGTTCGGCCGCGAGGTTGAACGCATCGCGCGCGCGGCCCGAAACAATCAGGTTCAAGGCCCGCTGGTAGTACTCGTCGAGATTGTAGGAGGCAGTGGCCTTCTCGATCTCGGGCATGGCCTGCTCGATCGACTCGCGCAGCCGGGCCCGCCGCTCGAGTCGCATGGCAAAGACTTCCTGCGGCAACTTCAGATCGTCGGTCTTGATTCGATCCATCTTCGTCATGTCAAGGTCGTCGCCTTCGGGGAACAACGTGTAGGGATCGTAGGCCTTGCCGAGGAAGCCGGCGCTGCCGCCCTTGCCCACGACGTTCGACTCCTGCAACGGCCGCGGCAGCATGACGAAAGGGAGCATCGGTTCGGTCACCGGCTTCAGCCGTACGATGTTGGAGCCGAAATTCGGAAAATCCTTCGCGTTGGGCGGCTCGAGCTGGCCGGACGGGCTGACCTTGTCGGTCGTGTAGCCGGTCATGATCTGGTAGATCGCCGCGGTATGGTTGAAGAGCCCGTTCGGCGTGTAGCTCATCGACCGAATCATCGCGAACTTGTCGTTCACCTTCGCGAGTTGCGGGATGATCTCGGTGAAGTTGATCCCGGGAATCTTCGTCGCGATCGGCTTGAAGGCGCTGCGGATCTTGTCGGGGACATTCTCCTTCGGGTCCCACAAATCCAGGTGCGACGGGCCGCCCTGGAGATAAACCATGATGACGCTCTTGGCCTTGCCCCAGCCGGGGCCGCCTTTCGCCGCGGCGGCCGGACTGGCCTGGGCGTTGAGCCGCAACAGCTGACCGAGGGAAAGCCCCAGGATGCTGGAGCCGCCAATGCGCAGCAGATTGCGCCGGGTCATCTTGCCGTTAGTATCGCAGAGGTCGGTATTAAATCCACCGGGTAAACGAATCATGGCGGGGCCTTTTCTTTGGGGGTGAGGAAGTCTAAATTGGAAAATAAGAAACGGCAAAAAGAAGAAACCAGGGGGAACGTTTCTTATTTTTGCCGTATCCCCATTTCTTCTTTTCAGCTTAGCGGTTAAACAAAAATGCGGGGTTGTTGATGATCGCCCAAGTCAGGTCCTGCGCGCCGGTGAGGCGCAGGTTGGCGACCTGTTTCGTGCTCATCTCCGCGTCGGTGCGGAGCTGGGCCAGCTTCGGGTCGATCGCCACCGGCAGCTCGACTTGGGCGAGGGACGCCTTGAGCGCCTTCAACTGGGGGTCCTCCGGCACGGGTAAGATGGCCTTGGCGAGCGCCTGTTGTTTTTTCAACAGCCCGACGTCGATGCTGCGGTGATACGCCGCGAGGGCCTGCTGCTGCCCGGCGGTGCGTTCGGCCGCGGGTGCCTTCGCGATCGCTGCGATGTTCTCCGGCAGCCCGAGTTCGAGCGGTTCGGCCGAAGTCGTCGCCCACAGCCGGAACCGCCCGACGGAGTACCCGTCGCGGAAGCGATGCTGCAACGTGAAATTCAGGATCGCGCCCTTGCAATCGCCAATCGGCTCGCCGACGGAAAACCGCGCATAATGCGGCTCACCCAGCTTGCCGCCCACCGCCCAGCCGTCGCGGCCACCCTCGACCTTGCCATTGATCGATCCCTTCACGTCGTACTGGGCCTGGGTGAAATCGGCGCGCGCATCCTTGAACTCCACCTCGACGTTGTTCCGCTTCCCGTCCTGGTCG
>JBKJRG010000201.1:0-3085 GCA_046594805.1 Opitutaceae bacterium
ATTCAGCGCCGGCAACGAAGCCGGCGCCAAGGGAAAGGATTACGATGGAGGTTAAGCCATGCCAGAGGGGCTTTGCCATGGAGAGGGTCAAAGTTTGTCCGAGGAGACATTGCACGCTACGGTGACGGGCGGCAGCGGCGTGCCGTTACGAACCTGCAGCAGCATGTGCACATCGCGAAATCCTTTGCGCCGGCCAATGACCTCATAGTCGCCAGGCAGAATCTTCAACGTCATCGTCTCCGTCTGAATTGGCGTCTTGTAATTGGTGATGGAAACCCAGGTTTTACCGTCGGACTTGAAAGTGACCTCGACCGGCTTGCTCTGCTGCTGAAGCAGGGTGCGCAACTGCAGCACGCGGTCGCTGTATTCCAGGTAGGCGGGCTTGTGGGTGAGCGCATCGTTGAAGCGCCGGAGCGCGGGTTGAAATTCCGCCTTGTTCGCCAGTTGCTCGGCAGACTCGATCAGCTTGTCGTACTGCAGCAGGGCACGAATCACCGTACCCGCGCGGGTGTAGCCTTCCTTCGCCTCTGCCAGGTCCGGCTGGAGTTGCATGGTCGCGTAGTAAGCGTCCCGCGCTTCCTTCCACGAATGCTGGTTCTCGTAGGCGTAACCCTTCGCGAGGGATTTTTGGACGGCATCCTTGTGGGCATTTTCCCGCGCCAGCTTGAGCTGGGCCTGCACGTCCGGCTTCTGCGGATAGATTTTTAGGGCGCCTTGGAACTCCTCGATCGCCTTGGCCCATTCCTTTCGCTTGAAGGCCTCGTCGCCCGCCGTTTTCGCCGTGGCGAACTTGGTTTCCTTTTCCAGCCGGGCGGCGCGCGCCGCTCCCTGCTGGGCCTCCGCCGAGGAACCGTCGAGCGCAAACGCTTTCTGGTAGGACTCGGCCGCCTGGGCAAACTGCGCCTGCTTCTCCAGATTCTCGCCTTGGAGCAGGAGAGCGTACACCCGGTCGATATTCTCGGCGCGCTTGAGGCCGGCGACCGCGGCTTCGTTGCCGGGAGATTTTTCCAAGGCCGCCTCGAAGGCCTTCTTCGCGTCTTCCTTTTGCCCCTTGGCGAGCGCCCGCTGGCCCGCGATGAGATTCTCGCGCACATGATCCGCCAGCGCCTGCTCGGCTTTTTTCAACTCGAGGAAACCCCGGTCGAAGACTTTTTTCGCGCCCGTGAAATTCCCATCGATCGACAACTGCCGGCCCGCCGCTGCGGCTTCCATCGCGGTGTCCAGAGTGCCGGGAGCAAGCGTCCGCGCCACTTCGAGATCCTTGATTTTCAGCAAAATTGAATCGTAGCCCTGCTTCGCCTCGCCCTTCGCCTTTATGTTCAGACTATAGGCGGCAACGTCCCGGTTGAGGGCCTCGAAGGTGGTAAACGCCTGGCGGAAGTCGTGCCGCGCGAGGTGCGTCTCACCCTCGATCAGGGATTTTTGCATCAGGATCATCTGCTGCAGTTGCACCGGGTGGTCGGAGGGAATCCGGCGCAGTTCCGCGAGGGCCTTCGTCGCCATTTCCCGCGATTGCTCGGCCTTGGTCTGGTTGACGAAGAGGGTGTTCGAATCGGCCGGCCCCGCCGTCGCGACATCTTCACTCTTCTTTTGAAAAAGGTCGGGGCCAAAGACCAGCTTCGCCCCGCGAATGACAATCCCCGCGACGATCAGCAGTCCGAAGAATCCGCAGAAGCCCCAGACCAGGATCCGTTTCCACGTCCAGCGGCGCCGCGCCTGCTCGCGGCCCGCGTCGGGATTCCAGTGAATGACTCGGTGTTTTTTTCCGGACGGTATCTCGTTTTCCTCGGCCATGGGAATGAAGGGGGGCGGACGTTATGGAACTCTAAAAGCTTAGACGAAAATGGACCGCTAAATGTTCAGCTCACAGTCGCAGCTGGGGACACCCGACAATGCGGGGATCGTGCCAATTTGCAAAGGGCATTGTCTAAAAGCGCGCCCCGAATTTCGTAACGAAATGGTCAGACGGGAACCGGGGAACTTGCGAATCTTTCGGCCCGCCTTAAACGTACCACCGGCAGCTTCGAAACCCATGAAATCACTCATCCGTTTTGCCGCCGTTGGTGGCGCCGCGCTCCTGTTGGCCAGTTGTTACCAGGTGCCGGTCACCGGCCGCAAGGCGATGAACCTCGTCGACGACAAAGAGGTTACGAAGATGAGCATCTCGATGTTCGACGACATGAAGCGGCAGTATCGCATTTCGAAAAATCGGGACATGAACGACCAGCTCAAGCGGGTCGGCGACCGTATTTCCAAGGTGGTTTTCTGGGACATGCCCGACGCGGATTGGGAGTTCGTCGTGTTCGATGTCCCCCAAATCAACGCGTTTGCCATGGCCGGCGGAAAGGTCGGCGTCTTTAGCGGCCTTTTCAAAATCACGAAAAACGACGACCAGCTCGCTTCCGTCATCGCCCATGAAATCGCCCATGTGACGGCGAAACACGTGCACGAAAAGCTGTCGCAGGAGCTGGCGGTCAATACTGTCGGGGCGGTCGGGATGCTGGGCGGCATGGCCGGCGGCGCATCGATGCTGACGGTCGAGGCCCTCAAGCAGGCCTACGGGATCTCCACGACCGTCGGCGGCCTGGCCTTCGATCGGAAAAAAGAAAAGGAAGCCGACTACATCGGGCTGATGTACATGGCGCGAGCCGGTTACGATCCGGCGGAATCGATCAAGGTGCTCGAGGCCCTCGAACAGGAGGAGGCCTCCTCACCCGCGCCTCCCGCCATGCTCTCCACTCACCCCACGCACCCCGAGCGCATTATCCAGCTTATGGATGCGATGCCGAAGGCCCTCGAGGCGCAGAAAAACGCCGCGGTCACGCGGGCGCCGGTTATCATCAAATAGTGCGTCCGCCGTCGCGCTGGGATGCCGGCAAAAAAAGGGCGCCGAAGTTCGACGCCCCGTCGGGATCTAACCTTTCCGGGCAGACCCCTTCAGTCGTTGCGACGACCGCCGGAAATAATCATCAGGATGTGAAGCAAGCTGCCGAGCGCCGCGACAAAGGCCGCCACATAGGTGAGCGCGGCCGCGTCGAGGGTCTCGTGCACGCCCGGCATTTCGTCGCGGTCGACGATGCCGAGA
>JBKJRG010000221.1:0-6215 GCA_046594805.1 Opitutaceae bacterium
GGTCTTTCGTTTTGGTTGTTCAAACGCCTTTACCGTAGGTCAGCGCGCTTGCGCGCGCCAAACCGCGCTCGCAAGCGAGCTGGCCTACATTTACGCGGCCAAAACGAAAGACCGTGGGCACGGGGCTGAGATGGCGTGCAAAACGATTGTGCCGCCGGGCGATTGGCCCACGCTCCCCATGTCCTTGGAAACCCTTCCGAGGCAAACCCCGCCTCCCATGACATTCGAACAACGGATCCAGCCGCTCCGACTCCGGCGGCTCGCGCCGCCCTTGGCTCTATTATGCTGCTTTGCTTTCGCGCTGTTCCCGTTTGTGACCTGCGCGGCTGAGGCCGGCGCGATATCCGGCACGGTGAACAACACCGCGACGGGAAATCTCCTCGAGGGCGCGAAGATCGAGCTCCCGCAACTCGGCCTCACCGCCCTGACCGACAACACCGGGCGTTTTGTGCTGCCCGCGGTGCCGCCGGGAACGCATGAGGTGGTCGCTTCTTACATCGGCCTGGATCCTTCGCGCGGCCAGGTGACGATCGCCGCGGGGCAGCGCACGGTGCGAAATTTCGACCTGACGTCCGGCATCTACAAGCTGGATTCATTCAAGGTGACGGGCGAGCGGGAGGGTGCGGCTGCCGCCATCACCGCCCAGCGCAATGCCGACAACGTGAAGAATATCGTCGCGATGGACTCGTTTGGCAATCTGCCCAACCGCAGCCCCGGCGAAGTCGCCATTCGTCTGCCCGGGGTGGCGGGCAATCTCGATGCCGAGGGGAATGTCACGAGCCTCGTGATTCGCGGCATGGCGCCGAACCTCAACGCCGTCACGATGGACAATACCATCATGGCGAGCGAAGGCGGCATGGGACGCAATTTCCCGATGAGCATCCTCACCGGCGCGCTCTTCGATCAGGTCGAACTCACCAAGGGGCACACGCCTGACAAGGGTGCCGCCTCGATGGGCGGCACGCTTAACCTCAAGACCCGCTCGGCCCTCAGCATGGCGGACAAACGTCGGCTCAATTACAGCTTCGCCGGCCGACTCGCGCCCTCATTCAGCGAGCAAATCCCGCTGCGCGAGGCCCACCGGTTCCATCCCTTGTTCAACGCGGGTTATCACGAGATTTTCAGCGTGCGCGGCGGAGAGCGGAATCTCGGGGTCGTCGTGAATGCGTTCTACAGCGAAAACGTGGCCGGCATGTTCCGCAGCACGCGCGATTTTGAGAACACGACCAGACAGCCTGCCTATGTCTGGGACTATCGGACGCAGGACATCTTCAACAACCGCAAGCAAGCCAGCGCGAATGTGAAGCTGGAATACCGGCTGTCGCCCAGCACGAAGTTCACGGTGAGCGCACTCGGCGGCAATAACACCGAGCCCTTCGAGAACCGCTACGAGACCCGGGCCTACACCGCGCAGTCGGTTGGCACCACGGGCAACGCCGGCATCCTGCCTGGCTACACCAGCCGCATCACCCAAGTGCGGGCCGCTCCCGGTTCGACGATCGAGGTCACGAACGCGAGGTATACCGGGTGGTCGCAAAAGCTGCGCAATGCGGGCTTCGGCGCTGAGCACGAGTTCGGCCGGCTGCAGCTCGACTACGACGCATTCTACAGCTCCGCCCGGGTCCTCTCGACAAAGAAAAAGGACGGCCAGCTCATCATGCGGACGAACAACGTCGGGTGGATCCTGGATCGCACTCAAAACGATCTCCATCCGCGCTTCACCCAGACCGAGGGACTCAACTTCAACGATCCGGCGAATTACCGGCCCGCGCCCAACGGTCTTAACAACCGGAATAATGGCAGCCTGCATCGGATCCGGGAACTCCGCGGAAATGCCCGGTACCAGATGCCCGTTGCCGTTCCGATGTTCTTCAAAGCCGGGGCGAACTGGCGCCAGCAGCGGGTTTCGAACTGGAATCTCACCCGCCGGTGGAGCTACATCGGAGCGGGTCCACTGCCGGCCGATCCGTCGGCGATGATGTTCGATGCGGTCAAGACCGGCCGCCGAATCCCGCAGTGGCAGTCCGACGATTTCATCAAGAACGGCAGCCCGGTTAACCCGGCGCTCTGGAGCGAGGATGTGTATTACCACGAATCCACCAAATACACGGGCACCCGAGCCGTGACCGAGATGGTGACGGCCGGCTACATCATGGCACAGGGGAAATTCGGTAGCGATGGCGTACTCGGTCGCACGGGCTATCTCACGGGTGTGCGCACCGAGAAAACGGACACGGACAGCTGGGGCTGGGTGCGGGCCCGCGCCAGCAGCACGACTGCCGATCGGCTGGCCGATGGCGCCGCGGCGGCCAGGCGCGACTATGACAGCACCCGTCGCGATATCAGCGGCAGCTACACCAAGTCGTTCCCCAGCGTCCATCTCACCCATGACATCACGCCCAGCCTCAAAGCCCGCCTCAGTTGGTCGACGGGCTTCGGACGACCGTCGATGAGCAACGCACTGCCGAACGAGAGCGTCAACGAAACCGCGCAGACGCTGACGATCAACAATCCAAGTCTGCTGCCGCAGATGGCCTCAAACTGGGATGCGACGCTCGATTATTATTTCGAGCCGGTGGGCAACGTATCGGTCGGATATTTTCGCAAGACGATCAAGAATTTCATCGTGAGTGGCATCAACGTCGGCACCGTGCCCACCGGGACGAGCAACGGTTTTGGCGGCGAGTATGGCGGCTTCACGCTGCTGACGACGTCGAACGCGGGGACCGCATTGGTCGAAGGCTGGGAATTCGCGTACCAACAACAGCTGACCTTCCTGCCGGGGTTGCTGAGGGGCCTCAGCTTCTCGGCCAATTACACCCTGCTCGACACCCGGGGCGACTTTGGCGGCCAGACCACCCTCACGACCGGTCAGATTGCCGGTTTCATCCCGCGCACCGGCAACATCAGCCTGTCCTGGCGGTATGGCCGCCTCAGCACGCGATTCCTGGTCAACTACACCAGCGACTACATTGCGAGCTACTCCGCGGCGGCCGTCGGCCGCAATCTGTATCGTTTCAAACGCACGAGTGTGAACGCCGGGGTGGAGTATCGGATCTTTCGTGACACGAGCCTCACCTTCGACATTTCGAATCCGTTCGCCGAGCCGCAAAGGCTGTATCGTGGCATCCCGGATCAGATGCAGAGCACCATCAGCAACTTCACGACAATCACCGTTGGGGTGACGGGTCGTTTCTAATTTACCGAAGCTGCCGTATCGCCAAAACGCCTCCCAACCGATGCTCCAAAACCGCGTCATTCCTCTCCTCAGCTGTTGCCTCATCCTGGCGGGGGCGTCGATTCATCCCGCACGAGGCGCGGATGGCGGCACGGCCAGAGCGGCGGGGCAGCAGACGGGAAGCATCACCGGCCGCGTCCAAAACGCCGTGATTGGCCGGTACCTCAACAAGGCGCGCGTATCGGTCAAAGGAACCGATATTGTCGGGTTCACCGACGAATTTGGCATCTATCGCCTTCCCGCCGTGCCGACGGGTCCGCTGGTGCTGGAGGTGTTCTACACCGGCATGGACCGGCAGGAGGGCTCGCTCAACGTCTCCGCGGGAGAGACCCTCGTGCACGACGTGAGCCTGACCAATGTCGCGCGCTATGGACCAACGACGGATGCGGTGAAGCTCAGCGCCTTTGTGGTTTCAACCTCGAAGGAAACCGAGGGCGAAGCGCTGGCGACGAACGAGCAGCGATTTTCGCCCAATATCAAGAATGTGGTCGCAACGGATTCGTTTGGCGACGTCCAGGAAGGAAATCTCGGCGAGTTCGTCAAGTTTTTGCCCGGCGTGGCCGTCAATTATGGCGACGCCGAGGCGCTTTCCGTTTCCCTCCGCGGATTCTCGCCGAATTTGACTGGAATTACGACCGATGGCGCGCAGATCTCCAACGCGAATTACGGGGGATCGTCTCGCGCGCCTTTCTTGTCGCAGACCTCGATCAACAATATCTCCCGCGTCGAAGTTTCAAAGGTGCCGACGCCTTCCTCCGCGGCAGATTCCCTGGGGGGTTCAATCAACATGGTCAGCAAGAGTGCGTTCGAACGGAGCCGCGCCGAGTTCCGTTACCGGTTTTATCTTACCGGCAATTCCCACCGGTTGAAAATCAAGGATCCCTACACCTTCGATAACGAGACGCACAAGATTCTGCCCAGTTTCGATTTCGATTACACGCTGCCGGTGGGTAAGAATTTTGGCGTCGTGATCACGGGGTTGACCACGAATTTTTATAACGAGCAGCGCCTGCACCAGACGGCGTGGAGCGAGTCGGCGGCGGGCACGGGGGCTTCCATCAGCCGGCCCTTTCTTTCGAGCGACGTGATCATCGATGCGCCGCGATTCACCTGGCGAAAGGCTTTCGGGATCAATGCGGATTGGCGGGTCGCGACCAACTCCGTGCTGTCGCTGGGTTTCGATCTGAGCGATTTCCATTCCCAAGTGGCGAATGTCAGTCGGAGCGCCCTGACGGGAACCAACGGAAGTCCCACCCTTGCGCCGGAGAGCGGGGGCGTGCCCTTTGATTATGGCAGCACGCATACCGTGGGCGCGACGGGTCGGGGCGCGGTGAACCTCGCAGGCAACTCGACCAATCGTTACGAGAAAACGAAGGTCGGGAAACTCCGCTACCGGTTCGACAATGGCGATTGGAGAATCAACGCGGGCGTTAGCCGGTCCGCGTCGTCGACCAAATTCCGCGGCGGATCGGACGGTTGGATTTTTACCAATTTTGCCGGCACCCTCAACTTCCCGGCTCGAGTGGCTTTCTCGAACATCACCCCGCTGGGCGCCCACGATTCGACGACCGTGGTCCAGGCGTTTGATAATGCGGGCCGAGCAGTTGATCTCAACGAGATCGGAAACTATCGAGTGACAACGGCGACGATTTCGACCCGTGACATCACCGACGATATGGCTTTCGGCGACTGGAATGTGCGCCGTCGGCTGGGGTTTCTTCGATTTCCGGCAGCCGTGCAGGTGGGCGGGCTCCATCGCATCCAAAAGCGCGACAGCCGCATCCCCTCCATCGCCTATACCTACAACGGCGTTAACGGGAACCTCTCGGCGAAGCCTTATCAGTACCAAGTCTACGTGAATCAGGACTCTGGTTTCGGCGCTCGCAATGTTTCGTTCATCAACGTCGGCCGGGCGTCACGCGCGTTCAAGGCCGACCCAGGTCTGTTCTCGCAGACGCCCGCGCAGCTGGTCGCCGGACGGACTTCCCGGATTACCACGTCCGAATACATTCGAGAGGAAGTCAGCGCCTACTATGCCCAGACGGAAATGCAGCTCTTCAGCAGCCGCCTGAAGATCCTGGCCGGCGTACGCTATGAGACGACGACGGGCGAGGGCGAGGGGCCGCTGTTCGATCCGGGAGCGGCGTTTATGCGGAACGCCAATGGCGCGTTTGCGCGAAACCCGGCCGGGCAGCGCATCCGCCGGACGGAAGCCGGGGCGGCTGGTTCCATCGAGGAATTGATGCTGACCCGGAAGGAACGCGGCAACCGGGCCAGCGGCTCATATGACGGCTACTATCCCAGCATCCATCTCACCTATAATGTGACCGCGAACTTCCTGGGACGCGCGGCCTATGCGAAGACCTACGGGCGGCCGAATTTCAATGAGATCATACCCAATGTGACGATCAACGAGCGCGACCTGGATGAAAATCAATTGAGCGATCCGAGCGTCATCCCGGGCTTCATCACCCTGCGCAATCCCCAACTGAAGCCGTGGTCGGCGGACAATTATGATTTGTCGCTCGAGTATTACACGGAGCAGGGCGGCGTCTTCACGGCCGGGGTGTTTTTGAAGGAGATCAAAAACTTCTTCGCGAACGACGTGCGGCGCGTCACCCCGAGCGAGGTGGAGCAGTTCGGGCTCGATCCCCGCTATGTCGGGTTCGAGGTGACGACAAAGATCAACGCGGGGAACGCCCGCGTGGCCGGCGCCGAAGTGAGCCTGCGTCACTCGCTGGCGCCTCTAGGGCCGTGGGGGCGCAATTTTTCCGTGTTCTTCAATGCGACCAAGCTTCGGCTGGAGGGTAACCGGCAGGCTGATTTCAGCGGCTTCATCGATGACAGCAGAAGCTGGGGGATCACGTTCGCGCGAAATCCGCTGACGATCATGGCGAAATGGAACTGGCGCGGAGAGCAGAAAAATGCCGCGTTTCCGGCCTTCGGACCGGACGCCTTCAACTACATTGGCGCGCGG
>JBKJRG010000363.1:0-3672 GCA_046594805.1 Opitutaceae bacterium
GAGTCAGCCTCAAGTTCGGCGAACAGAGCCGGCTCGTTGAATGCAGCGCCGGCCGAATAAGTGGCGGCGGTATCGAAAAGAGCGACCTGCCGTTCCCGGGAGTGATCAATTAGCGCAAACGCGCGCTCTTCGTCGATCTCGCGCCCGAAAGTCGATCGACCGAGAGCAATGCGGCTCAAGGCCGGCGCCGCGGAAAAGAGAATGGCCGGGTTCACGCGTGGCGCCGCCTAGTGTGCGGTGTAGCCGCCGTCGACGGGCAGGTTTACCCCCGTGACATAACGCGCGGCCGCGCTTAGGAGAAAAATCACCGGTCCCGCCAGATCGTTCTCGTCGGCCATGCGCCCGAGGAACGTCGCTTTGTTGTATCGTTCGACAAACGTTGGATGCTGGCCCGTGAAGAAACCGCCCGGTGACAGGCAATTGACGCGTACGCCCCGCGGGCCGTAGCGCGCGGCAAAGAACCGGGTGAGATTCACCATGCCCGCCTTGTGGAAAAAATAGTCCGGAATGGCGTGCATGTTCAGCCCCTCGTAGAGCGAATAGTCGGGACCGACCACCCCCTGGATCGAACCGATGTTGACGATGCTGCCACTGCCGCGGGCGGCCATGGTCTCGGCGAAGGCACGGGTGATGGCGAACAGGCCAGTCGCGTTGGCCTGCATCGAGGCCTCCCAGTCGGCGAGGGGGGCGTCGGCGGTTTTCATCGGCCGGGACACCGCGTTGTTGATCAGGCCGTCGATCCGCCCGAACTCCGCCAGCACGCTGTCGCGGAGCTGCAGGATGGAGGACTCGGCCGTCAGATCCAGGGATCGAGCGTGGACCGTTCGACCGCGGGCGCGCTCTTCGACACCTATTTTTTCGAGGGCCTCGACGTTGCGCGAGGCAAGAATCAACGTCGCGCCGGTGGCGGCAAGCTGGGCCGCCAGCCCGCGGCCATAGATGCCGGCGCCGCCGGTCAGGACGACGATCTGGCCGGCGAGGGAGAAAGTGGGCGAGGAGTCAGGGTTCACAAAGTTACGGGGCGATTTTCCCGCCATGACTGCAGGGCGGCGAGGTTGAAGCGGAGGGTGCGAATGCCCTCGTCGAGGGTACAGAGCAGATTGGCTTTTCCCTCGCAGCCATCGAGGAAGGCGTTCGCCTGTGCGACGAAAAGCTCGTCGCGTTCGGCCACCGGCGCGGCATGCCATTTCCAGTCGGTTTCACCGCGGGCCATGACGCCCCAGCGCTGCTGGTTGAGTTCGACGCGAACGGAACCGGTCTCGGCGTGAAAATCCCAGCGGGTATCGTTGGCCGCCTGAAACTGCGTCAACGCGTAGCTGACGAGCGCCGGGCCGTTGCGCGCCACGACGTTGACGGTGTCCTCGACCTCGACGCCCTCCAGCACCTGATGGGCGGCATCGCAATAAACGCGGGAAGTCGGGCCGACGACCCATTCGATGGCGTTGGCCATGTGAGTGAGGGCGTCCTGGATCGCGCCGCCACCCTGCGCGGGGTCGCCATAGTAGATCTCACGATACGCTGGGCGGAAGTGCGGGAAATGCTGGCCGGTATTCACCGCAACGTGACGGATGGCGCCGAAGGATCCGGCGTGGAGGAACTGCCGCGCCTGCTGCAGCGCCGGGACAAAATGCAGCACATAGGCCACCGCGGCGAATCGTTGGGCGGCGTCGCGGGCGGCGACGAGTTCGTTGATCCCCGAGAGGTCGAGGGAAAGCGGCTTTTCAATCAGCACATGGCGCCGCGCCTCGAGCCAACGCGTGGCGGCGGCCACATGCAACGGGGCAGGCGTTGCTACCACCACTGCGGTCACCGCCGGGTTCGCGAACGCGGTGGTCCAATCGGCGACTGGTTCAACCCCGTATCGCTCCGTCATCTGCTGCCGGATGGCGGGGCGGTTGTCGCAGGCCAGCACCGCGGCGCGACCAGACGCGAGAAATGTGCGGACGTGGCGCTCGCCGATTGAACCGCAGCCAATGACGAGAACGAGGTGCGCAGGAGTCGGCATGAAAACAGCGGGCGACTATGGCTTGGGAGACGCTTTCATATGGATGCCCGTGGCGAGCGATCGCGTGGGTCCGCGATGATAATCGGCGACCAGGGCGAGGGCAGCGGGAGTGTAACAGGCTTCGCCTGCTCCCATCAGGATGCGCGTAATCAGCCGCTCGTTAAAGGTCGTGGCATGCGCGGTGAGCCAGGTAACGGCGGACCAGAGAAACAGGCTGCCAACGATGACCTTGGTACGACTGATACGGTCGGAGAGGAAGCCACCCAAGGGGCTTATCACCGCATAGACCCAGAGAAACGCCGAAGTGAGGAGCCCGAATTGCGCATCCGTCATCGGAATCGCCGCGACCAGCGAACCGCGCCGGGTAGTGAGCATGACCCGGTCGAGGTAATTGAGACCGCCGACCACGGCGAGCAAGGCCACGACCAGCCAGGCGCGGAATGCAGACGGGGAGTGATCGGGGGGTGCTGATTCAGTGCACAAGGCGATGGGGTGCTGAATGGGTTTTGGACAAGCCGCCCGGGCGGCCTCGCTGAGGGTAGCGTAAGCCTGGAACCACCCTCGCGCGCCGGCGGCGAGCGGCGGAGAAATTGAAGCGGTCGCCTACCGTTGGGGACGTGCGGACTGCACAGAGCGATATGTTACAAATTAATAATGCGAATCTTCCGCCGCGCTGGACGAGAGGATCGAGTATGGAAGATCGGTGCGTCTGCCATCGAGCCAAAAGATCGAATTGCGCTGCGGTCAGATGTGTAGAAGCGATGCGCGGGAGATAACGGTCACGAGATTCACGGTGCAAATTATCCGCGCCGTGAAGCGAACCTCAATTTGCTGTCAACAATGTTGCCACCTGGTCCGAAAATTTTGGCGGTTTCAGAATGGAAACCGTGAAATTTACCGCAATCACATTGCCTGTTTTGTATCCAGCAATTCAAGGAACCGCTGCGTGAGACCTCGAGCACTTCGCAAAACGGCGACCTCCTGTCCGGCTTGGGCGTTCACCGGGCGGGAACTCGATTCGAATCCGGTGTAGGAGGCCACGAGCACATGGTTGCTGGGGGGCACGGCGCGCAAGGTGAACGTGCCATCACGTTCCGTGGACGTGCTCAGTGCGGTGCCGCCGAGGACGATGCGCGCGTTTCCCATTGGATCGCCCGTGGCCTTGCTCGGAAATTGCGAGCCGGCGCGGCTCCGGTCCACAACGGGCTTGAGCTGGTCTCGCCGCCTGTGACATTCACTGCTGCCGCCACCTTTCGCCGTTCCACCCGTTTCCCCATGCAATCTTCTCTTCACGCCCGTCGTCGCCCTGCCTCGCGTTTTGTCTTCGCTCTCGCCGTTGCCGTGTTAGGCGCCGCCGGAGTTCAGGCGGCGGATGGCTGGATCGAGTTGTTCAACGGAAAAAACCTGGACGGCTGGGAGCAGCGGAGCGGGACCGCGAAGTATCGGATCGAGGACGGCGCCATCGTGGGGCAAACGGTGGCAAACTCGGCGAACACATTTCTCTGCACGAAGAAAACCTACGGCGATTTCATCCTGGAGTTCGAATTCAAGGTGGCGCCGGAGATGAACTCGGGCGTCCAGTTCCGCAGCGAATATTACACCAAGGAAACCGAGGCGGAGATTAAGGGGAAAAAGAGGAAGTTCCCGGCGGATCGCGTCTTCGGTTA
>JBKJRG010000476.1:0-17306 GCA_046594805.1 Opitutaceae bacterium
CGCGGCGCGGCGAGAGGGCGTGATGATGACCGGCAGACGGCATGAAGGGTTGAGCGTTCGCGATTTTCGGCAAAGAGCAACCGTCAGGTGCCCTGCGCGGCGGGGGCGCCGTCCCGCGGTTGCACAAACTCACGCAGCAGTGTCAGAAACTGTTCGGCTCCACGACTCTGGTAACGTTGCAGATGACGAACAACCGCGAGTTCTCGCATCGGTTCGCTGCCCGCCAGACGCAGGTAGGTGAGCGTGTCGCGGTCATCAGGTTGGCGGGCAAGTTGGGGCAGGATGGAAATGCCGAGTCCCATCGACACAAAAAGCTTTAGCGTGGCGACCTGCGCGCACCGATATCCGATCCGCGGCAGGAAATTATGATCGCCGAAAAACGCGCGGATTTGTCCGTTCAGGGCGCTGAGATCGCCCAGGGACACGAAAGTTTCGTCCGCGAGGTCGTTAATGCTGATCTCCGAACGACTGGCAAAGCGGTGGGTTTTTCCAACGACGAGGAGGAGCGGCTCGCTCAAGAGGGGTTCGACCGAGACGCGATGATCTTTGATGGGAAGCGGGACCACCGCGAAATCAAGTTCGCCTTCCACCACGCCGCGAACCAAGTCGTGGCGAAAGTCCTCACGTGCGCCGATCGTGAGAGTGGGGTGGGAGTCCCTGCATTGAACGATTGCGGGGGCAATGAGATACGGCATCACAGTCTGCACGGCCCCCACCGTGATTCGCCGTCCCAAGCCGGGGTGATCTCCAAGTTCGCGCGCGGCGTTTTCCACTTCGAATAGGATGCGCCGAGCCCTTTCCAGGAACGCGTTGCCCGCTTCCGTCAGCACCGCCTTGCGCCCCAGCCGGTGGAAAAGCTTATGGCCCACCTCTTTTTCAAGATTTATAATCTGCTGACTTAAAGAAGGTTGACTGACATTTGCACGCTCGGCTGCCCGGGTGAAATTTCCCGTTTCAGCGATCGCGACAAAGTAGCGAAGTTGATGGATTTCCATAGTCTAGGACTATGAAAATGATAGGACCTAACGATTTCAACTATTGAAATGGAGGAGGTATACTCGGCGCGTCGAGTCCATAGGGGCTCAGCAAACCATACCACATCATGAATAAAACAGTCATCCTAGCGGTCCTCTCCAGCGTCTTCGCTGTCGCCGCGTTTTTGCTTTCGGTCCGTTCTCCAATCACGGCGGAATCCGCCATCGGTTATGCCGCGGTGCTCATGCTCCTCGGCGTGGCAGCGCTGGAATACCGCATTAGTTGGAAACGGCTGGTCGGGCGGAGTTAAGTTCCCCCGGTCAACGTGAACCTAACAGGGGCCCGGAGCAATCCGGGCCCCTTTTTATTGGCGTCGAGGGGAAAGGTCGGCCGCCGTCGTAATGCCCGAGGGTCGCAAAAACGAATTTCCCGGCAAATCTTAGACAAAGTCGCGGTGCCATGACGCTCCTCCAGCACACACCGATAAAACCCGAACGCATGGAGGATGTCCGCGATGATGATGCCTGGAAGGAATGGTTTCAGCAGTATGGCCCGAAGCTCCTGCTCTGTGCGCGGCAGTGGATCGGGTGCTTTCCTTGATTCAGCCCGCCCCCGGCCACGAGCCGGTTCGCATCCAGAATCGAGCGCAAGGGTGGGCCGGGTTACCGTGCCACCAGCATCAATACCTCCAACAGCAACCTCACCTACAGCGACAACGACGGCTCGCTCGAGCTCAGCGTGAAGGATGGGAAAAAGTCACTCGTTGCGAAAGACAGTAAAGGCGAACAGCTCTATACCGGGCCGGTGACAACCCCGGAAGAACGCCAGGCCCTGCCCGCCGCGGTGCGCGTCCGGCTGGAAAAACTCGAGGGCATGCAGGACATTACCTTTCACACCGACGGGAGTTTCCTCGAGGCGGAAACGAGGACCTTCCGGCCGGCGCCGCGCGGCATTTCCATGCCGTTGCCCGCCCAACCGGCGCGGCGCTGGACCGGGCCGGTGACTTTTTTCTGAGCGCGCGCTCAGGATTAGAGGGCAGTGAACGCGGGGCCGGTTGTGCGGCGCCGCGTTTTTCGTCAGCCGAGGGTGGGGGGCGGCACACCCACGGCGACTGCATCCCGGCGTTTGAAGAAAATCGCGACGATCGCTGCCAGCACCGTCGACATCATGAAGCCGGTTGCCGCCTGCATGACTGTCATCATGGGCGGCGACATCCATTTCCGCATCATCGGTTCGGCGCGCTCCATTTGCGCGGCCGGCATCCCTTTCGCCTCCATCGCGTCCAGTTGCACCTGCAAGATGACGTCGCACATGGCCGGATTGATGAACGCAAAATAGCAGTAGGCAAAAATCGCCCCAAAGAACGCGGAGAAGAGCCCGGTCAAGACCCCCGTGCCCAAGGCGGAACCATAGCCCCAGTTGGCGTCCGCCGGCGTCGTGGCACGCTTTTCCTTCATCGCGAGGGCGAGGAAGACGGTGCTGATGGCAAAAATGGAGACGAAGCCGATGGTCTGGGCCGAACCCATTTTTGCCGCGTTCTCGTGAAACCCGGCAAAATACATCACGAGGGTGAAGGCTGCGCCCGCCAGCGCCATGAACAGACCGTACTTCAGGGGTATTTTCATGCCGCCCACCGTGGCAAGCGACGCCACAATGACAACGCTGACGTGATTGCCCGGCGCGGCCGCGGGATAAACGGCCGACCGAGGCGCAAACCGGCAGCAGAACCTGGCTAGCTGTTGTCGCCGTCGAGCATCCGGCCCAGTCCTCCGAGCACCGAGCCTTCCTCGCGGCCACCGCGACCGGTCTTGGACGCCGCAGCGACGATTCGGCCGGCCAGGCGAGAGAGGGGCAGCGATTGGAGCCAGACCTTGCCGGGACCGCGTAACGTGGCGAAGAAAAGGCCTTCACCACCGAAAAGCGCCGTCTTCACTCCGCCGACCAGCTGGATGTCGTAGTCGATGGTCGGTTGAAAGCCGACGATGCAACCGGTGTCGACGCGCAGCATTTCACCAGGGGCGAGAGTGCGCTCATACAGCGTGCCACCGGCATGGATGAAGGCCCAGCCGTCGCCGGTGAGGCGCTGCATGATGAATCCCTCTCCACCGAACAGGCCGGCACCAAATCGTTTTTGAAACGCAATGCCGACACTGACGCCCTTGGCGGCGCACAGGAACGAATCCTTTTGCGCAATCAGCTCCCCGCCGAGCTCGCTCAGGTGCACGGGAATGATTTTGCCCGGATAAGGCGCTCCGAAAGCGACGCGACGTTTCCCGGTGCCTTGATTCATGAACACGGTCATGAAAAGGGATTCGCCCGTGAGCAGGCGTTTGCCGGCCCCGAGCAGCGAGCCCACGAAGCCCGTGTTCTGTTGCGAACCATCGCCGAAAATCGTCTCCATCGCGATGCCGTCGTCCATGAACATCATGCCGCCCGCCTCGGCCACGACCGCCTCCTGCGGATCGAGCTCGATCTCGACGAACTGCATGTCGTCGCCGTGAATCTTGTACTCGATTTCGTGCATGCGTGAAGCGTTGAGCGCGGGAGGAAGCGAATTCATGGTTGGATTACGCCGATAACACGGATGCCCCCCGGAAAGTTACAGGCCTTGCCGCGCGTTTGGATGAGCGGGCAGGCGAGTGGATGAACGGACGACGCTCCGCCCTGGCTTGACGGTCGATCTCGCCAAGCGTCGGCCATTCGAGTGCGGCCTCGCGCCTCCCGCTCACCCCGCATTCACCGCAAGGCGGCGCGTACCAGCCGATCGTCCCCTTCGTTGGGCGCGGCTTTTAATTCTAGCGCGGCACAGAGCAGATTGTAGATGTGGACGTTCTCCATCGCGGGCAGTTCGACCCCGCGCAGGAACGCAGGACCGTGGGCGATGAAAATGCCGCGCATCGCACGCAGCGACGGATCATAGCCATGGTCGCCTTGCAGGTAGCCCGTCACAGGGTGCCGCGTGCGCAATCGGGCGTACGTCGCGCGAGTGACGACGTGCCAGCCTTCCTCGGGCAGCACCCAGACGGGCGCGATCCGGGGGCCGGGCTTGATGCGGAAATGGGCCGGCAAATCTTCGGCCCGATAGATTTTTGCGTGCGGCATCTTCGCCAAGGCGCGCATCAGCGAAGGGACGTCGCCGTCCACGGGCCGCAACGCCACCGAGCTTCCTTCATCGTCCAACTGCACCGCTGCGAGCTCGAGGTAATCCTCGAGGATGACGGTCCGGGTTGCGCTCGTCGCCGTCATCCCGTGATCGGAAACGATGACGACATTCGGCTCGATCCCCTTGGCCGCGATGCGCGCGAGCATCTGCGCCAGTCGATCGTCCACCAGCTTGATGGCGGCGACGAGTTGGGCGGATGCCGGACCATGCTTGTGGCCTTCCCCGTTCACTTCCTCGAGGTAAAACGCAATCACCGCTGGCCGCTGTTCGGCCGGCAGCGTCAACCACCCGATGAGTTCCTCCAGCCGCGTTTCGAACGGGATGCTGTAGTCATAAGGTCGCCAAAACGTGGGTCGCACGCCACCGATTTCCGCCTCGGATCCGACCCAGAACCCGGTGGCCGCCTTGCGACCCTGCTTGATCGCCGTGACCCAAATCGGCTCGCCGCCCCACCAGCGCGGATCGCGCACCGCGCCCGGCTGATTGTAGCGGAAGACCATGCCCCGCTCCGCATCGAAGAATGCGTTGTTCACCATGCCGTGGCTCGTCGGGTAGAGCCCGGTCACGATCGTGTAGTGATTCGGAAAGGTGTTCGTCGGGAATACCGGGATTAATTCCCGCATGCTGACGCCCTCGCGCTTGAGGCGGCGCAGGGTCGTCGTTTCCCCGGGATGGAGATCGGCGTAGTCCCACCGAAAGCCGTCCAGCGAAATCAGGATGAGCGGTGCCGACGGCGGCGGGACCGCGAAGAGCGCGCTGGCCGCTGCGCAGAAGAGCAGAAGCGGCCGAATCATCCCCGTAACGTGACCAACGTGGCGCCCCAGGAACCCGTTTGCTCGTCCCCCAATCGAAACGACCGCACGCGTGACGAGCGCTGCAGCAAAGTGTGCACCGTGGTTCGCAGGGTGCCCGTGCCCTTGCCATGGACGATGCGCAGCTCGCGAATTCCCCGTGCGGCGCACGCGTCCAGGTAGGCCGGGATTAATTCCCCGAGATCCGACGGCCGAAAGGTATGCAGATCCAATTCCCCCGTGATCGGGACATCGATCGGCGGTCCCTCGTCCTCCCCGGCAACCTCCGCGGAATTCACGCAGGACCGGGCTGACCCGGTGGCGGGGAAACTGGAGGCGGGGGCGGGGGCGGCGGCGGGTTCTCTGCGGCTACCGGCGGAGTAGTATTCGAAAAAAGCGGGGTGGGAACGGTAACGGGAAGAACGTTGGCGCTTGTTGCCTCCGAACCGTTCTGCGGAATCGGGGACGCCGCGGGCGTGACCGGCGTTTCCGGAGCGGGAGCAGGAGTTCCCTCCGTCACGGCGTGGGGGCCGGCGTCATCGTACGGGTGATCGGCGGCGTAGTCCGGCGCGGGATTCTCCGGCAAGGCGGCGACCGTGGCTGGCGGCATGATGGCGGGAACGCTTTTTTTGCGTTCGTCCTCATCGAGGGCGCGTTTAAACTCTTCCTCCACCCCGGCGGCCGCCTTCTTGAATTCGCGGACGGTTTTGCCCATGCCCCGGGCGAACTCCGGCAGCTTCTGTCCGCCGAAAAGCACCAGGATGAGCACGAAAATAAGAACCATCTCGGGGCCGCCCAGCCCGTCGATGAAAGCCAGCGTTGCACAAACGTCCATGCCGGCAATGTGTCCCATTTCCTTCAAAAAGGTAGTGCGAAATTCAAAGTCAGCGCACGCTCACGCTGACGGTGAATTTCTGGGTATCGCCGGGGGCGACGTAATGGAGGCCGACCTTGTGCTCCGCCGCGTTCGCCGGGCCCATCCAGGGTTCCACACAGTAGAAGGGAGAGTCGTCCGCCATCGTCCAAGTCACAAAGGTGGCATCCGGGGACGGAATTTTCGCGGTCCCGAGCCGCACGGCGACATCGCCGGGTCGGCCCTTCTCCCCAAAGACGACCTCGTTGTGGCGCAGCGCGGTGTGAAACGTGTCGATCAGGGCGGGATTCGCGATCGATTCATCGGGCTGCAGCAGCGGCCCAGCCACCAGTGCCCCGGTGGGATCCTGCTTCAGGCGCTTGGCCGCAGGAATGCGGATGAGGTAGTCGGAGCGGCTGGTGCCTTCGCTCCAGGGCAGTTTGAAATAAAAATGATGTCCCGCGCTCCATGGCAATGGTTCATGGCCGTGATTCGTCAGCGCCAGTTCGCACGAGAGGCCGAAGGGCTCGTAGCGATAGGTGACGACGAAGTCGTACTCGAAGGGATAAGCGGCGCGCGCCTCCTCGCCCGGCACGAATTGCGCAATAAAGCCCCGGGCATCCAGGCGGGTCACCTTGAACTGGCCTTGCCGGGCAATGCCGTGGATCGGAATGGCGCGGCGGACGCCATCGGCGGCGCGCCAGAAGAAAATCTCGCCGCGGTCGAAACACCGGCCGTTGAACGGAAACAAAATCGGGTTGCCGCCGCGCACTTTCGCGATATCGGTGAAGTCGGCATTTTCCGGCCAGAATAGCACGTCGCGGACGGAGCCATCGCCGAGGGTGATATTCCAATTGATCAGCCGCGCGCCTTTTTCCGGCAGCGCCAGGAAAGTGGAGTTGCCAACGCGCCAGCGGGTCAGGGTCTGGCCTTGATACGGGACTTGTTCCATTCGCGCGGATGCTTCAGGGGCCGAAGCGGCGCGCCAAGCGTTATTGTGGAAAGGCGCGCGGGTTTTGGAGCGGGGCCACGCTTGCGTTGGCGATGGTTGCCCGCCATTACTCCGTTGTCGTGCGTACATGGCTAATCCAGCTTGTCGGACTTTGCCTGGTGTCGGTTGCCTTCGGTGCGCCGTCGGCGCCGGCGCCGGTTGCCGTGGCCTCTCCCGCCGGCGCTGGGCGGGTCTACATCATCCCGGTGCAGGGCCAGATTGGCTCCGCGGTGCTCTACATTGTCCGCCGCGGAATCAAGGAGGCGATCGAGCAGAAGGCGCAGGCGATCGTCTTTGACATGAAGACCCCGGGGGGGGCGCTCGACACCACGCTCGAAATCATGGAGGCGGTCGCGAAGTTTCCCGGTACGACCATCACCTACGTCAACGACGAGGCGATTTCGGCCGGGGCGTTCATCGCGGCGTCCACCGAGGAGATCTGGTTTGCCCCGCGGGGGAAGATTGGCGCGGCTGCGCCCGTGGCGGCGACCGGCCAGGAGATCGACAAATCGATGCGGCAAAAAGTCGTGAGCTATCTCAAGGCGGACATCCGCGCGCGCACGGAAGGCAAGGGCTACCGCGGCCAGGTTATCTCGGCGATGATCGACGAGGATTTCGTGCTTAAGATCGGGGAGGAGGTGCTGAAGCCAAAAGGGGAGTTGCTCACCCTGACGGCCTCGGAGGCGGGCAAGACCTACGGTGAGCCGGCCCGTCCCTTGCTTTCAGCCGGAACGGCCAAGGATGTCGACGATCTCATTCGCCAGCGCTTCGGCCCGGCCACGCCTGCGGTCACCGTCCTCAAGGTCACTTGGTCGGAAACGGTGGCGGTATGGCTCAATGCCATTTCCCCGCTGTTGCTGGGCGTCGGGTTGCTCGCCTTGTACCTTGAGTTCAAGACCCCGGGTTTCGGCGTGTTCGGGATCATGGGCATATCGTGTCTCGCGGTTGTTTTCCTCAGTAACTTCGTCGCGGGCCTCTCCGGCCACGAACCGATGCTGGTGTTCGGGCTCGGGATCGCGCTGGTGTTGGTCGAAATTTTCTTCTTTCCGGGCATGGTGGTGTTCGCGCTGACCGGTTTGGTCTTGATGCTGGGCTCGCTCGTATGGTCGATGGCGGACATCTGGCCGAACGAGCCAGTGACATTCAACAGCGAGTTGTTGCTGCTGCCCATGCGAGATCTCTCGCTCGGCATCCTGATCGCCGTGGGTCTCGCGCTCATGTTGGCGCGCTTCATCCCCAAGGGATGGTTTTTTTCGCGGCTGGCGGTGACGCGAGCGGTCGCGGGTTCCGCGCAGACGGCGGGAGTGGCGCCCGGGGTCGCGGCCACCGCCGCCGACCTCGTCGGGCGCACGGTCTTGACGGCCACGGGACTTTATCCGAGCGGGCAGGTGGAAGCCGACGGCCAGCGCTACGAGGCACGTCTCGAGGTAGGTTCAGCGCTGCCGGGGACGCGCGTGATCGTGCGGCGCAAAACCGATTTCGGGCTGGTCGTGGAGCGCGCCGAGTAGATAAGGAGCCGAAACATGAGCCTCATCGTTTTTCTCTTTGCCATCGGGGCGATTCTGCTCGCCCTCGAGGTTGTGGTGCCGGGCGCCATTATCGGAATCATCGGCGGGATAGCGATGCTCGCGGGCGTGGTCGTGGCGTTCGATCAATTTGGGATTCAGGGTGGCGCGCTGGCCGCGGTTGCGGCCGTCCTGCTGGTCGCGATAACGCTTTATCTCGAATTCGTGCTGCTGCCGCGGTCGCGGCTCGCGAAGACATTTTCGATGACTGCCACCGTCGATGGACGCAGCCAGCCGGTGCTGGCCGATCGCACGGTCATCGGCAAACGCGTCGTGGCGGTCACGCCCCTTGCGCCCAGCGGCGTCGTCGAACTGGAGGGCCGGCGCTACGAGGCCTTTGCGCGCAGCGGTCACGTGCCGGTGGGAACGCAGCTCGACATCATCGATCTCGATAACTTTCGTCTGGTCGTCTCCGAATCTTCAACCAATCAAAAATAAATGACTCCCCTCTTCCTTGGCGCAATCAACCCGATGATTTGGTGGGCGGTGATCGGGATCGCCACCCTCTTCGTCCTGATCGTGGGGGCGATCATCTTCAGCCTGATCGGCGCCTATGTGAAGGCGCTGTTCAACGGCGCGCCGGTCCCGATGTCGAAGCTCGTCGCGTTGAAATTTGCGAGCATCCCCTATGGATTGATCGTCGATGCGCGGATCACGGCGGTGCGCGCCGGCATCAATGTCGATGCGGACCAAATCGCTTCGCACTATCAGGCGGGCGGCAACGTGGTGCCGACCATTCAGGCGCTGATTGCCGCGCAGAAGGCAGGCATCGAGCTGGGATGGGATCGTGCCTGCGCGATTGACCTCGCGACCAAAGGTTCGGGGAAAAGCGTCGTCGAAGCGGTGCGCACCTCCGTTGATCCGAAGGTCATCGACTGTCCCAATCCCGAAGGCGGCCGCACCACGATCGACGGCGTGGCGAAAGACGGCATCCAGGTGAAGGTGAAGGCGCGCGTCACGGTCCGGACCAACCTCGACCGTTTCGTGGGCGGCGCCAAAGAGGACACCATCATCGCGCGGGTAGGCGAGGGCATCGTTTCCACCATTGGTTCGGCGGAGACCTACAAAGTGGTGTTGGAGTCGCCGGATAGTATTTCAAAGACCGTACTCGCGCGCGGTCTCGACGTCGGCTCCGCCTTCGAGATTCTCTCAATCGATATTGCCGACGTCGACGTGGGCGAAAACGTCGGTGCGAAGCTGCAGGAGGCGCAGGCGGAGGCGAACAAGAACATGGCTCAGGCGCAGGCGGAAATCCGACGGGCGGCCGCGGTCGCGGTCGAGCAGGAGATGAAAGCGCGCGTGCAGGAAATGCAGGCCAAGGTCGTCGAGGCCCAGGCGCAGGTGCCGCTCGCCATGGCCGAAGCGTTTCGTTCCGGCCGGCTCGGGGTGATGGACTATTACAAGATGGAGAATATCCAGGCCGACACCGCCATGAGGTCCTCGATCGCGAATCCCGAGGGCAAGAAATAATCCCGCTACACTGGCCAACCCCCGAGTTTTTATCCGCCGCCGCACATGATCGACTGGATCCTCAGCCATTTGGTGCAGGTCCTCACGGTGGTCTTCGTATTGGTTTCGGTCATAAAAGGGTTCCGGCAATCGGGGCGCAGCGGGGAACAGCGGCCGGTTGAGCTCCCGGGCGACATCGAGGAACAGCGCCGCGTGCGTGAAATCCAGGAGACCATCCGCCGAAAAATTGCCGAGCGCCGCGGGGGCACTGAGGCACGCCCGGAGGAAGCAAACGCCCCTGCGGAGGTTGTGCCCCCGTTGCATCAGCCGCGGCCGGTTTCTCCCCCCGCGCGGCCGCATCCTTTCGAAGAATTCCCGCGTCACGTGCTGGTGGAGCGCGAGCCGTTGCCGTCACGCGTCGAGCCGCCGCGGCTGGCGCAGTCAAATCGCGCGGAGCTGGAGCGCCAAGTGCGGCTGGCGGACGAATTACGCTCGGTCGAGGAGACCCGTTTGCAGCTGGCGCGCCGCGCCGCCCATCGGGCGACGGAAAAGTCCGAGGCAGCCCAGGCCCATGGCGCCCTGCTGACGGCGTCGCGAGAACGATTGCTGCTCGATCTCGGCGACCGGCACAGCCTGCGTCGCGCGTGGGTGCTGCGCGAAGTCCTCGGACCGCCCGTGGCGTTGCGGTAGCGCGCGTCTTCCAAGTTCAGCTTGCTGAAAAACAACCATTCCAACGACACACCCTGAGCCGGGATCCGCTTGCGGGGAGGAGGCCACGCTGGTCACGTTTCCTGCGCGGCAGCGCGCCGGCCCTCACTCCAGCGCGATCCGGAAATTCCCGTTCAGATGTGAGTAGTTGGCGCGATTGTAGCGCTTGCCATTGATCTCAATCTCGAGGTTTTCGCCGGCGCTGAAGGAGATGTAGATCGCCCCGCTGAAGTTCACGGTTTGCTGCTGGCCGCGGCGCAGCGTGCCGTTGAAGAGCTCCTCGCCCTCGACGTCGCCCTGTTTGCGATTCACGCGGACGAGCACGACATCGAGCGCGTGCAGGGTCATGCTTCGCTCGCCGGGGGCGCGCTGGGTCGCGACGGCAGGAAGCGGATTGGCGGCCGGGCGCGGGGCGGACCCCGGGCGATCGGTGAACATCGACTTGATGATCAGCAGGCTGATCAGGATGATCACGACGATTCCGCCCCATTTGATGTAGCGGAACACCACGGCGGGATCCGGCCCGGAGGGAAGCGAAGTGGCAGAGCGGGACCGTGCCTGGGGCGGTCGGGATCCACTGGAATCTGCGGGCTGGCCGTCCGCGGCGGCCGCCGGATGCTCGCCGGGCGGTTCGTTGCTCGCGACGGAAACATCCATCCGCCCGTAGACCTCGCGGTTCGGCTGGCGCGGGCGCACCTCGCCCCGGCCCAGCGTCGCATAATCGTTGAGGATCCGATCGGCGGGAAGCTTCAGGAAATTCGCGTAGGTCCGCAGGAAGCCGCGCGTGTAGATCTCCGTGAGGCCGATGTCGAAATGGTTGGTCTCGAATTTCTGCAGGTAATCTCCGCGGATCTTCGTCGCTTCAGCCACTTCGCGGATGGAGATACCTTTTTTCTTACGTGCTTCCTCGAGGCGTTCGCCGATCGTCTGCATGGAAGGGAGTTAGGGGCTTTGAGGGAGAAGAGGAAGAATGAACTCAGAATACTGGCAAGAGGCGCTGCTTCAAAGGGCGTCGAGATCGACGAGGATATCCCGCGGGCTCGAGCCGTTTTCCGGGCCGACGATGCCTTTTTCCTCCATGATTTCCATGATGCGGGCGGCGCGGTTGTACCCAATGCGCAGGCGGCGCTGCAGCATCGAGGTGCTCGCCCGCTTGGTGGACCTGAGCACGTCGAGTGCCTGCTGATACAGCTGCTCGTCGTCCCCGAGATCGCCATCCTCGGCGCCGTCCTCGCCCTCCTCGTCGTCTTCGCGCGCGGCGCGATCAATCTGTTGCTGGACAGCCGTGGCGTACACGGGGGGGCCGTTTTTCTTGAGAAATTCAACCAGCTCCTGGACTTCCTCGTCGGAGACAAAGGCGCCCTGCGCTCGGACCAGCCGGGACGTGCCGGGCGGGGAGAACAACATGTCGCCCCGGCCGATCAGGGTGTCGGCGCCCTTGGTGTCGAGAATGGTCCGCGAATCAACCTGCGACGCGACCTGGAAGGCGATGCGCGAGGGCAGGTTCGCCTTGATCACCCCGGTGATGACGTTCACCGACGGGCGCTGCGTCGCGATAATGAGGTGAATGCCGGCGGCGCGGGCGAGCTGCGCCAGGCGCGCGATGCTCGTTTCGATCTCGGCGGGAGCGACCATCATGAGATCGGCGAGCTCATCGATGATGGCAATAATGTAGGGCAGCCGCTCCGGAATCTCAATTTCGTCAGAAGCGCGCGGGTCCACCCCGGTGAGAGTGGGCTGCGACTCGGCAAGGGGCGTCTCGCCCTTGGCGTTCTTCTTGCGCGAGTTGAAGCCGACGATGTTGCGGACGTTGGCCTTCGCGAAAATCTGGTATCGCTGCTCCATTTCGCTCAGCAGCCACTTCAGCGCGCCCGGGACTTTCTTCGGCTCCGTCACGACCGGAATGAGCATGTGCGGCAGCGAATTGAAGATCTTCAACTCCACGACCTTTGGATCGACCATGATCATTCGGACATCCTTCGGGCTTTTGGAGTAGAGGACGGAGGCGACGATGGAATTAATGCACACCGACTTGCCCGACCCGGTCGCGCCGGCGATCAGGAGGTGGGGCATCTTCGCGAGGTCCGAGATGAGGGGCTTGCCGGAAACATCCTTGCCCAGCGCGATGGGCAGTTCCGCCTTGGCCTCGGCCCAGTCCACGCTCTCGAGCAATTCCCGCATGCCAACGGGCGTGGGATGCTGGTTGGGCACCTCCACCCCCACGGCGGCCTTGCCGGGAATGGGAGCGAGGATGCGGACCGACTGCGCGCGCATACCGAGGGCGATGTTCTTGTCGAGCCCCGCGATTTTTTCCACGCGCACGCCGGCGGCCGGCACCACCTCGTACCGCGTGATCACCGGGCCGACATGGATTTCGCCGAGCGTCACCTCGACGCCGAACTCGCCGAGGATCCGCAGGAGATTCTCCGCGTTGTGGCGGTGCTCTTCCACGCTGCTGCCGGCCGCCGGCTTGGCCTGTTCCTTCAACAGGCTCAAAGGCGGAAACTGATAATTGGCGTCCTCGCTCTGGGGAAGCGTGACCTTGGTGGCTTTCTTCGGCTCCTCCGGCTTGACGATGTTCAGCTCGACCTTGCCGGTCGCGACGGCGAGCGGCTTCGTGTCGGTCGCAGTTTCACCCGCCCTGCCGCCGCCGACCTTCGGCGGCGCCGCCGGTTTTGCATCGGTTTTGGGCGGTGGTGGTGGCGCCGCGACCGGGGCGGGCTTGGCCTCGGCCGCCCCGGCGGTCGCTTCGGCCGCTCGTGCCGCGGCCGGCTTGGCCAGCGGATCCTCGGTACCCTGCGGGACGAACGTTCTTTTCCCGGCTGGACCGACGGGCATGGGGGGACGCGAAGCCGTTGCCGCCACGACCGCGGCGGCGGTTTTCTGTTTTTGCTGCGCATCCTTTTCCTTGCGGCGAAGCTCGGCCGCATCGACGCTGCGTTTCCGGCGTTCCGATCGCCACGTGGCAAAATTGACCAGCAATTTTTCGATCTCCGCCCCAATATCGCGGGTAAAGATGAAGAGTAGTGCGGCGACGTAAGTGGTGCCGAGGATCAACCCGGAGCCAAACGGTCCCAGCGCGGTGCGAAGAAATTCGTGATAAATCCACTGCCCCACGACGCCGCCGTGGCCAAATGGGAAATAGTTGCTGCTCCAAGTGGGGAGGTCGAACATCGCGGCGAGGCCGGTGAACGTCACCGTGGCCATCAACATGGCGATGGTCCGCGTTCCAGTCAGGTGTTTGGAATTGCGGATGGAAACGATCAGCATCCAGAACAGAAAGATCGGCACGAACCACGTGCTCAGGCCCACCGCCCGGAACATCCCCGCCGCGGCATACGCGCCAATCAAACCGGCCGGATTTTTTTCCGCGGGTTCGGGTTTGAAGTCGAAAGGACTTTGCGCCGGTTCGTAGGCCACCATCGCCACCGCCAGAAATGCCCCGAGGATGAAGCAGATGAGGGCGCCGAACCAGTTGGGACGATAACGCGGCCCTTGGAAGGAGGGACCGGCGTTTGGGTTTGAACTCTCGGACTTGGGCATTTTTGGTGGACCAGCAGCGAATCTGTGCGGATTCCACGCTATCAAGCGGGGCGGTCAAATGTAAACACCCCCGCGACACTTTCACAAAAATCTCGTCATCGGCATGCGCGAACTCCTCCGCTTCCAGCCCCTTTATCAGCCGCGGGTGTGGGGTGGGCGCGCCCTTGAGGTGGAAATGGGCCGCCGGCTCCCTTCCGGCGATCCGATCGGTGAAAGTTGGGAAATCGTGGATCGCCCGGAGGCCCAGTCAGTGGTTGATGGCGGTGCGTTCGCCGGGCAGTCGATCGGCTCATTACGTGAACGTCACGCGGGAGACATGATGGGCCCCCGGTGGCCGGCCGCGAAACCGTTCCCCATTCTCGTCAAGTGGCTGGACTGCCGGGAGCGGTTGAGCCTGCAGGTGCATCCGCCGGCCGCGGTCGCACCCGAGCTCGGCGGCGAACCGAAAACGGAGAACTGGTATATCGCGCAAACCGTGCCCGGCGCGGAGCTGATCGTGGGGCTTAGGCGCGGCATCACCCGCGCACAGTTCGAACGCGCGATGGCGGACGACACCGCTGAGGAGTGCGTCCATCATTTTCGCGTGGCCTCAGGTGACTCCATCCTGGTGCACAGCGGCCAGGTGCATGCCATCGGGGCGGGAAACCTCATCCTGGAGATTCAGCAAAATTCGGATACGACTTACCGCGTCTACGACTGGGGGCGGGTGGGGCTGGACGGATTGCCCCGGCAGCTTCACCTCCGGGAATCCCTGCGCTCCATCGATTGGAACGACTTTGAACCTGCCCCGGTGCGGGCCGCGCCGACCTCGGGAGTCATTGCCGAATGCGCGGAATTTCGCATCCGCCGTTGTGTGCTCGGGCCCGGTGAACGGCTGCACCTGCGCGCCGGCGAGCAGCCGCGGCTGCTGAGCGTCGTGAGTGGGGGCGTGCGGACCACCGCAGAGGGCACCGGCACGCGCTCGCCTTTCGCACCCAAGCTTTCGCGCGGGGACAATGTTTTGGTCCCTTGGGCTGGCGCTTTCACTTTCGCCGCCGAAGCGACCACAATCCTGCTTCTGACCGAGAACTTCGCCGCGCATTGAGGTGCGACGGCACGGGGTGGAGACGCCTGCGCCGTGGAAAAAGCCCGGTGCGCACTCGCCGCTTGAAGAATCGTCCAACCCATAGTTTAGTCCCCGTTCTTTTTCATCATGCCCGAGCCTGAAACCAACGAAACCGAGACCAATGCCGCGGCCGGTAACCCGGCACCGACTGCCGCGGAAGCCTCCGGCCCAGTGGGCGAACCAGACCTGGCGGCGCAGCTGGCGGCAGCCAAAGCCGAGGCGGCGGCCAACTACGATCGCTTTGTGCGGTCAGCAGCGGACCTGGAGAATTTTCGTCGGCGAACCGTGCGGGAGAAAGACGAGCTCCGGGCGATCGCCACGGGACGGGTGCTCGAGGATATTTTTCCGGTGCTCGATAATCTCGCCCTGGCGATCAATGCGGCAAAGCAGCCGAAAGCGGACCTGAAGTCGTTGATCGGGGGCATTGACATGGTGCTGTCCCAATTGAAAGCGGCGCTGGCCAGTCATGGGCTGAAGGAGATTATCCCGACCAACCAGCCTTTCGATCCGCACCAGCATGAAGCGATCTCCCACCAGCCCAGTCCTGAAGTGAAGGAGGAGCACGTGCTGACGGTGGTGCGCACCGGTTATTCCCTGAACGGCCGGCTGCTGCGACCCGCTTCGGTCGTTATTTCCAGCGGTCCCGCCAAGAACGAAAAGCGCTAGCCGGCGGTCCAGCCGATCAACATTTCATGGCCAAGGACGATTACTACGAACTGCTCGGGGTGGAAAAAAGCGTGACGGCGGAAGAGCTGAAAAAAGCCTACCGCAAAAAAGCCGTCCAGTTTCATCCGGACAAGAACCCCGGCAACAAGGCGGCGGAGGAGATGTTCAAGAAGGTCGCCCATGCCTACGAAGTCCTCAGCGACACCGAGAAGCGCGCGGCGTACGATCGCTATGGTGCGGCGGCGTTCGAGGGAGCAGGTGCCGGACCGCGTCCCGGTGGTGGGGGCGGCGGTGGGTTCCACGACCCCTTTGATATCTTTCGCGAAGTCTTCGGCCAGCAGGGTGGAATGGGCGGCCAAGGCGGCGGTGGCGGCGGGATTTTCGAGGAGATGTTCGGTGGCGGTGGCGCCCGCGCGGCCAAAGATGGGGGCCGCGATGGTTCCGACCTGCGCTATGATCTGGAGATCTCGCTCGAGGACGCGGCGAAAGGCGTGGAAAAGGAAATTTCCTTCCGCAAGAATGTAGCGTGCGAAACCTGTTCGGGAACGGGCGCCGAATCCGGATCGAAGCGGGTCAGCTGCCCGACTTGCCGGGGCGCCGGCCAAATCCGTCGCTCGGGCGGCATCATCACGTTCACGCAAACCTGCCCGACGTGCGCGGGGGCGGGCACCAAGGTGGAAAAGCCCTGCCCCGCCTGTCGGGGCGAGGGTCGTTTGCCGAAGTCGACCAAACTCAACGTGCGCATTCCTGCGGGGGTCGACACAGGTTCCCGGCTGCGCTCCTCCGGGAACGGCGAAGCGGGCATCGCCGGTGGCCAGGCCGGCGATCTCTATATTGTCCTGAGCGTAAAGGAGCACGAGCTCTTCGAGCGCCAGGGCGAGGATCTTTTCTGCGAAATCCCGATCAAGTTCACGCTGGCCACCCTGGGCGGCAACCTCGAGTTGCCGACTCTCTTCGGCAAAGGGTCGCTCAAGATTCCCGCCGGGACCCAAAGCGGCACGACGTTCCGGCTGCGCGGCAAGGGCATGCCCAGTCTGCGCGGCGGTCACCAGGGCGACCAGCTGGTGCGGGTGCAGGTCGAGGTGCCGCAATCGCTCACGAGTGAGCAGCGCAAGATTCTCGAGGAATTCGCGCGCGTCAGTGGCGACGCCAACGAGCCGACTTCGAAAACGTTTTTCGAGAAGGCAAAGAAGTTCTTCTGAGAGGTTTCCGCCCAAGGGCGGAAACCTGGTTACGTTTTGGCGGAGCCAAAACGTACGTCGATCCAGACTGCGAGCGTAAGCACCGCGCCGCGGGCGATGAACTTTATCTCCGGCGAGACTGCCAGGAGCGTCATGCCATTGAGCAACGTCGCCATGATGAGCGCGCCAAAAATCACGCCGCCGACCGAGCCGCGTCCGCCCCGCAGCGCGGTGCCCCCAATCACGCACGCGGCAATGGCATCCAGCTCCATCAAATCGCCCACGGTGGTGGTCGATGCGCCGGAATAGGCGGTGG
>JBKJRG010000520.1:0-3848 GCA_046594805.1 Opitutaceae bacterium
TCCTTGAAGACCCGGTAACGACGGCGGGCGAGCGACTCATCGTGGTCCGTCGGGCGGTCTTCCAGCAACTGGCCGATGCCGGTGCGCACTACTTCGTCATTGAGCAGGCGGGTTTCGCGGCCGCGTCTGAGCTGACGGCTGATGGACTCCTTTTCGTCCACGAAAAGAACCATGATGTGAATGGTGGGCTGCCGAAAATGGATGCTGAGCGGGGTGCTGTAGAACTCGCGGCGTAACGCATGCATCTTGTCGACGAGCAGCTTCAAGCACTCGACCTGGACCTTGGTGCGGGGAAACCCATCGAGCACAACTCCATCGCGATATTCGATGCGCAGGAGCTGCCGCAGCAACAGGCCGACCACTTCGCGGTCGCCCACCATGTGGCCCGAATTTTTCAACGTCCGGGCTTCCGCCGAATCGAGCAGGGCGCTGATTACGATGGGTGAGCAGGTCAGGCCGCGCGCTTTGGTGATGAAGGCGGTGTTGGTGCCTTTGCCCGCGCCCGGTGCACCCCCCAAGAGGATGATTTCCTTGGGAAACCGCAGGTTTTCCCGCCCAAAGTCGGCCTCGAGATCCTGCCAGACCGACTCAAAGATGAGTTGGGCGTCCTTGATCTCGAGGTCGGAGACTTTTACGGCGGGCGGGGCGAACGGTGGCGGCGTGACAGTGGCGGGCGTCGGCATGAGGGGTTTGATTCCGTGCGTGTTAAAGGGTTCTTCGGGCGAACTCGATACCAGAAAATCCGGTGGAAAAGATCCCGGGGCGCGGCCGCCTCGACCGTCGGCGGAGAGAATTCCCCGCGAAATGCACGAATCTTTCGCACAAAAAACCGGCGCGACGGACAATGCAGCTACCAAACCTTTAGACGCCACGGGGTTCGCCGCGAATTGTTTTGCGGCGCGCCTTTCGACTCCGTGGATCGTTCCTTGCATTTTTAACCGACCGTTTTTTGATTTTTTTTCGTCCGAGTGCCGCCCACGTGCCCGCGATCTTGCTTAAGTCCGCGTGCATTCCCGCCTTCGACTCTGACCGTGATTTTCTTGCGTGATGCGGAACTGCGCTGCGCGAACATGGTCAGTTTAGACAACAATTCGCGTAGGCTTAGCCTGCAGGATTGTTAAGTTGAAGCTGGACCTGGCGGCGTCGCGCAAGCGACGCCGCCTTGTTTTTGGCGCGCGCATCCCGTTCCCCGCCGTCCCCCGTTCCGCTTTCCTCCTCTCATGCGCATTCTCATCGTCGATGACGAACCTGGCATTCGCAAAACCACGCGAATTGCCGTTGAAACCGCGGGCCACGCCGCCGCGGAAGCTTCCAATAGTGCCCGCGCGTTGAAGGCGCTCGAGGAGGAGCAGTTCGATGTCGCGTTCCTCGATCTGAAGCTTGGGTCGGAGGACGGCCTGGAGGTTCTCGGCCGGCTGTTGAAGCTGCAACCGACCTTGAGCGTCGTGATGTTCACTGCTTACGCCAATATCGCCACAGCGGTGGAGGCGATGCGGCGGGGCGCCTACGATTTTGTGCCCAAGCCTTTTACCCCGGATCAAATCCGCGGCATCCTGTCCAAGATCGAGAAGACCCATGCGCTGCAGACGCGCGTCCGGACGCTGGAGAGCGAGCTCGCGGCCGAGTCTCCGCCGACCGAGCTGGAGTCAGGCGAGCCGGCCACGCAGCAGGCGATGCAGATTGCGTTCAAGGCGGCGGAGACGCCGGCCAACATCCTGATTCTCGGCCCCAGCGGCACCGGCAAGAGCGTGCTGGCCCGCGAGATTCACAAGCGCAGCCAACAGCGCGACGCGGCCTTCGTGACGGTGAGCTGCCCCAGTCTCTCCCGCGAATTGCTGGAAAGCGATTTGTTCGGGCATGTGAAGGGTTCCTTCACGGGTGCCGTGGTGGACACGATGGGCAAGGTCGCCGCGGCAGATGGCGGCACGCTCTTCCTCGATGAAATCGGCGAGATGCCGCTCGAGATTCAGCCCAAGCTGCTCCGGCTGCTCCAGGAGCGGGAATACGAACGGGTGGGCGAGTCCCGCGTGCGCCGCGCCAATGTGCGCGTCGTGGCCGCGACCAATCGCAACCTGGCGGAGGACGTGCGCGGGGGGCAGTTCAGGGAGGATTTGTTCTACCGGCTCAATGTCATCACGGTGGGGCTCCCCGGCCTGCGGGACCGGCCTTCCGACTTGGTGCGTTTTGCCGAGAGTTACCGGAAATTTTTCTCCGCCCGGCTCGGCAAGAAAATAACCGGTTTTTCCCCGGAGGTATTGTCCGCGTTCGCCGGCTACCGGTGGCCGGGCAACCTCCGGGAGCTGCGGAACGTGATCGAACGCGCCACCATCCTGGCGGCGGGGGAGACAATTGAGCTGGTGGATTTGCCGGAGGAATTTGGCTCGCGGCCGGAGCCTGGGATTGCCGTCGGTTCCCGGGTGACGATCGACGCGCTGGAGGCCGAGCACATTCGCCGGGTGCTCGCGACTTCGCGCAATCTGGAGGAGTCGGCCCGAACGCTGGGGATCGACCCCGCCACGTTGTATCGCAAACGGCAGAAGCTAGGGCTACTCTAGGCCATCGCCCACTCCATGATCCTCGAAGCCTGCCTGGGTAGCCGCGAGCGTGAGCGAGTGGACGAACCACCACTCGCTCACGCTCGCAGCCACGTCTAGAGGATCCCCGCGATGCTTCGCACGCGCCTCTATCTCGGCCTGCTGCCGCTGCTGCTCCTCATCATCCTGACCGGGCTGTACGCCATCCAGGTCTGCCGCAACCTGGCCGGATCCCTGTCTCGCGACCTGGTCAATAACTACCGCGCCATCATCGCGTGCCAGCAGATGCGAACCTCTGCGACGCTGATGAACACGGCGCTCTCGCTGCCGCGCCTGGGGGAGGGCGAGCGACGAATTTTCGAGGAACACCGGAGCGCGTTCAAGCGGGAGCTCACACAGCAATCCTCCGCCTCGACGGGGTCCGCGCGCGCCAACTTCGTCCAAGCGTTGGAAGCGGCCTTCAACGAGCTTTCCACCGAGGGAGAGCGGCTGCTGATGGCGGGGGGGCCGGGCACGGCTTCGCTGAGCGAGGCAGCCGAAGGGCAGCGCAACGTGACCAACCGGCTTTTCGACGTCCTCACCGCGATCGACAATCTCACCAACCGGGATTTCGCGGCGGCGCGGCAAACGGCGGCCCGGGTGGAACAGCTCGCCACCTCGACCGAGCGGGTGATGCTGACGACGATTGCGGGCGGATTTCTGCTCTCGCTGTTTCTCGCCTGGCGGCTGGCTTCATCCCTCTTGAGCCCGCTGCGCGTTTTCACCGCTTCGGCGGTAGCGTTGGGAGAGGGCGACTTGGATCGAGAGGTCCCGGAGACTTCGCGGGACGAGTTGGGCCAGCTGGCGCGGGCGTTCAATACCATGGCCGGCAAGCTGCGCTCCTATCGCGATGCCACGCTCGCGCGGGTGCTCCGCGCCCAGCGGACGATGGAGGCCACCCTGACGTCCGCGCCCGATCCGGTTTTTGTCGTCGGCCGGGACGGCACGCACGAGGTGCGCAATCCGGCGGCGGAGCAGCTCGCCCAGTCGGCGGGTTTCGCGGAAGGGTTTCCGCCCGACATTGCCGAACCACTGGCGCACGTGCTCACGAGCGGGGAGCATCACGTGCCGACCGATTACCGACGAACGGTGACCTTGCGGGTGGGGCGCGAGGATCGGCATTACCTGCCGCGCATCCTCGCGATCGGCGACAAGCTGACCGAGTTCAAAGGCGCGGCCATCATCCTGCAGGACGTCACGAAGTTCCGACTGATGGACGATGCGAAGACCAACCTGGTCGGCACGGTGAGCCACGAGCTCAAGACGCCGCTGACC
>JBKJRG010000609.1:0-8081 GCA_046594805.1 Opitutaceae bacterium
CCGTAGTTCGTCGTTTCGCGATAAATCGGGCGCAGCAAATCGAGCTGCGAAACGATGTCCGCGGGCTTGAAGCTGAAAACCTTCTGCACGGCCTCCGTGATCTGCTCATCTGAGATGCCGAGTTTCGCGGTGCCGAACGTTTCCACGCGCACCGAAACGGGCTGCGGGTGACCGATCGCGTAGGCGAACTGAATCTCGGTGTGGGTCGCCAGACCGGCGGCGACGATGTTCTTCGCGACCCAACGGCCCATGTAAGCGGCCGAGGGATCCACCTTCGGCGGGTCCTTGCCCGAGAATGCGCCGCCGCCGTGGCGGCCCCAGCCGCCGTACGTGTCGACGATGATCTTGCGGCCCGTTAGTCCGGTATCCCCCTGCGGCCCGCCCACGACGAAACGGCCGGTGGGGTTGATGAGGTATTCGGTATTCTTCGTCAGGAGCTTGGCGGGAATCACTTTCTTCACGATCTCATCGATCAAGTATTTCTCGATCTGCGCGTGCTTCACTTCCTCGGTGTGCTGCGTCGAGATGACGACGTTCACGACTTCCACGGGCTTGTCGTTCTCGTAACGCACCGAGACCTGAGACTTCGCGTCGGGCCGGAGCCACTTCACCTTGCCGGACTTGCGGACCTTCGTCAGCTCGCGACCCAGGCGGTGCGCAAACATGATCGGCGTCGGCATGAGCTCGGGCGTCTCGGTACATGCATAACCGAACATGATGCCCTGATCACCCGCGCCCTGCTCGGCCGTCTTCTTCCCCTGTACCTTCTTCGCGTCGACCCCTTGCGCGATGTCGGGCGACTGCGTGGTCAGATAATTATTGAGGAAGATTTTATCGGCGTGAAACACGTCGTCATCATTCGTATAGCCGATGTCCCGGATCGCATCGCGGACGATCTGCCCCACGTGAATGACGTGGTCGATCGGCTTCTGGCCGAGCTTCGGGATGGTGATCTCCCCGGCGAGGATCACCATGTTCGACTTCACCATCGTTTCGCACGCGACCCGGCTGAGCTTGTCGACCGTGAGGCAGGCATCCAGCACGCTGTCAGAGATGAGGTCAGCGACCTTGTCAGGATGACCTTCACCGACGGATTCAGAAGAGAAGACGAATGAATTTGCCATGGAGTGGTAACGGATAAGCGCTGACGAAATCAGGCCCCGCCGCAAGGGGGCAAGTAGAAACATCAACGTATTCCGATTTCGTGATATGAGGATTTTTCCCAGCCTCGCACTGGAGTTTGGATGGCCCACGGATCGGGAGCAACCGATGACGGATTCAACGAAGTTCACATTGCACCGGGCATTCCCAGGCCCTTAGCTGCGGAGGGAATGGAGCAAACAACCTCGTCGACCCCGCCAATCGAGCTCGCTGGACGCAAAGCCGTGATCGTGGACGACGATCGAGGGAATCGAACAGAACACCTCGTTCGAATGGGCGACGTGAGTGAGCATCGCGCGCGGAACCCAAGACCGGGCGCCATCGTTGGACGCTGCGTAAGACTACTTACCGCGGCCACGTTGCGCGAGCCCTCGTATCTGCAACTGTCCCGGAATCGAACCCTCCATGCCTCCCGATTCCGTCATTGACCCCCTGGCGATCGCCAACCTGCGCTCGCTCAACCCGGGGGATAACGACGAATTTCTCCGTGAAATCGCCGGGATTTTCCTGGAGGACACCCCGCTCCGCATTGCGGAGCTCGATCAGAGCCTGAGTGCCGGGGACATTTCGAAATTCACGCGGGCGGCGCACAGCATCAAGGGCAGTTCGGCCAACCTCGGCGCGGTGGCGCTCCGCGCCTCGGCCGAGAAGCTGGAGCATCTGTCGCGCACGAAAGGGCTGGGCGAAGTCACGGCCCTGGTCGCGTCGGTCAAGGTGGAGTTCAGCCGCGCGCAGGCGGAGTTGCAGGCCTTGATCGCGCAGTAGCGGCGCGGGCCGATGGAAGGGGGCCCGAGCCGAAGCCAGACCGCCGTCACTAACGATAAAGTGCGGTGGTCGGCGCGGTGGTGAGGACGTTGTACTGCCGCATCGCGAGCCGCCACCAGCCGGCGAGTTCCGCCGCCGGCATACTCCAAAGCTCCCGGTGCAAGGCGATCATCGACTCGGCGTCCAGCAGCAGGGCCATTTTTTCGCGGGCCGTGCATTTGGCCGGCCCGTCGTGCAGGACCCTCACGCGCAGCAGGGCAAACCACTCGCGCGCCTCCTCGCTGGGCTTCCGCTGGCGCAGCAACGCGACGTGCATCGCGTTCACGTAGGGATCGAGCACCGCCTGCATCAGGCCGTAATCCGCCCGCAAGGGCTCGAGCGGCGAAAGATGGCGATAGCATTCCGCGAGATTTTGCTCGAGGCGCTTCAGCTCGTACGGCGGAAAAGTTTCTTCCGGGGTCAGGAAGAGGCCCCATCGCCGGGCGGCGAGCCCCACTCCCGCCTTGCTCAGGATGATGGAAAGCGGGATCGACCACACCAGCGGCACCACCACGGGGCTGAGCCACCAGAAAAAAGTGGGTGAGATAATCAGCGACGACACGCCCCACACCAATCCGAACCCGGTGTGCCCGCCGTGCGTGAGAATCGCTTCGCGCCAGTCGGTGCCATCGCCCTCGCCCCCGCGCCGCTGGGTGACCCAGGAGACGCCCTGCCCCAGCAGAGTGACGAGAACGAATTTCGAGTTGAAGAGCATGTTGATCGGCGCCAGCAATCCGGAGGTCAGCGCTTCCAGCACCGCGCTCGCCCACAGGCGGCGGCGGCCGCCGTATCGCTCCACCAGATCGGGCTGGCCGGAGGTTACCAGGAGGCTCACGAGCTTCGGCACAAAGATCATGAACATGGTGAACACGAAGAGCGCGAGGGCCTGCGGCACCGCCAGGAAGTTTCCGAAGATCGAGTCGGACAACCCCGGCGCCAGCCCGCCGGGGGACGCGGGGGAGATCACGCTGGCGAAGACCTGGATGGTGCAGAGCATCATGAACACCAGCCAGAGCAGCGAAGAGAAGTAGCCCATCACGCCCATGAGCATGTGAAATCGGTTCGCGGGCCGGAAGCCGCGCGCGGTCAGCAGCCAGGTATGCTGCAGGTTGCCCTGGCACCAGCGCCGGTCGCGCTTCGCCGAATCGATCAGGGTGGGCGGGCCTTCCTCGTAACTGCCCTCGACATCGCCGGCGAGCCAGACGCCCCACCCCGCCTTGCGCATCAACCCCGCCTCCACGAAATCGTGCGAGAGAATCCGCCCGCCGAACGGCTCGCTGCCCGGTAGATCGGGCAACGCGCAGTGATCGATGAAGGGCTGCACGCGGATGACGGCGTTGTGTCCCCAGTAATTGCCCTCGTGCTGCTGCCAGTAGTTGAGACCCGCGAGGAAAAGCGGGCTGTAGAGCCGGCTGGCAAACGACTGCACCCGGGCAAACAACGTCTCGCCGTTCACAATCCGGGGGGCGGTCTGGATGATCCCCACCTGGGGATTGCGCTCCATCATCGCCACGAGTTGCACCAGGGCCCGGCCGGTCATGATCGAATCGGCGTCGAGCACGATCATGTACCGATAGCGGCGGCCCCAGCGGCGCAGGAAGTCCGCCACGTTGCCCGCCTTCTTGTTAATCGAATGGCGGCGCTTCCGATAAAAAATCTTCCCGAATCCCCCGACCTGCTTGCACAGCTCGAGCCAGGCCACTTCCTCGCGGATCCACTGGTTCGCCTGGTTCGAGTCGCTCAGGACAAAAAAATCGAAATGTTCGAGCTTCCGCGTTTCCTGCACGGAACGATAGATGACCCGCAACCCCTCGAACACCCGGCTGACGTCCTCGTTGAAGACGGGCATCACGATGGCGGTGGAGGCCAGCGGGTTTTCGCCCGCGTCAATCGTCGCCGCGATGCGGGAGCTGTCGCCGCCGCGGTTGATGACGTAATAGCCGACGAGGGCGGTGCAAAACCCCGCGGCCACGTGGGCAAAAAGGATCACGAACAGTGCGAGCAGCGCGAGTTCGATCCCGGTGATGCCGTTGCGCCAGAGCAGATCCGCCATGAACCAGGTCGCGATGCTGGTGACGGCAAAGATGCTGGAGAAAAAAAGAAAGCGCCGCCGCTTGAGGCGGCGCTTGTCCATTTTTTCCGTGAGGTAAAGGCGCATCGAAGCGAAAGTGACTAAAGGGACTAAAGGGATATTGCCGCCGGTTGCCGGATGCCCGTTTCAGGTCTTTCCACTTTCACCGCGTCGCATGGAAAATCACCCCGAGCGCGCCGGCGAACAGCAGCCAGAGCAGCAGGGTCTGGACGACCGGCCATTTTTCAATCTGCTCGATCGTCTCCCCCGCTGCCTCCGGAATCAGCCCGAGATCGATTGGGCGCGGGACCATGCTCGAGACGGCCATGTCCGGTCCGGCGGCAATCGCGCCGGCTCGCATGGCCTGGGAAAACTCGACCGGGGACGGTTGCTCGTCGAGAAAGGCATACGGCCATTTCTCCGGACCGTCGCACAACAGGAGGGCGAGGCGGCCGTCAATCGCGATGCGGTCGTGCGGCTGGCCCCGACGGTCCAGCAACTCCGCGAACCACTGGTCCATCCTGGCTTCGATTTCCTCTGCCGCCAGGACGGTGGGACTTAGCGCTGGATTGGCTTCATGGCGGCGCGCCGCGCGCTCGAGAATTTGCTGAATCAGCCGGCTCTGGTGGAGCCGATTGTGGATGCGATGCGCGCGCAAGTAGTCCTCCACCCGCACGTAGGCGGCGTTCCATTCGTCCATCGTTCCCGTGCATGGACGAAAAGTCCCCGGCAGCTCGAAGGGTTCGATCATTGCGAGCGGACTTCCGGTCCTACCGGTTGCCAAAGGTAGGACCACGTCTCGGTCAAGGCGTGCGTGTCCTGTTTCAGGAAGCAGCGCATCTCGATGGGCCGGTTGCTGCCGTCGGGCCGGATGGTGAAGGCCACGCGCCACGTGTTGTTCACCGGATTTTTTTGCAGCGCGGCGTGGTTGAGCTTCGCGCCCACGCCGACGGAGATGACGTGCTCGAGCCGGGCGTCGGCCGGGAGCGCCTGCAGCTGCCGACCGTCGAAATCGATCACGAACCGCTCCAGCCCCGGTTCATAATAAGCGGACTTCCCGTGCCGGGTGGAGCGGACCACGCCACCCGGCTGATCCATTTGATCGTTGATCCAATGCAGCCGATACTCGAAGTCGATGGGCTGGCCGACCGCCGGTAGCTGATCCGGGGCCCAGAAGGCGACGATGTTGTCGTCAAACTCGCCCGTCGTCGGAACCTCCGTCAGCCGAATGACCCCTTTGCCCCATCGGCCGATGGGCTCGACCCAGGCGCTGGGCCGCGTGTGATACGAAGCTTCGAGGTCCTGATAATTCTCGAAGTCGCGATCGCGCTGCAGCAGCGCAAAGGCGCGCGGGTTTTCGTCGGCGAACGTCGTCACGCGGATCCCGCGCGGATTGACCAGCGGTCGATAGATCCACTCGCCCGCGCCATTATGCATGAGCAACCCGTCGGAATCGTGCACTTCCGGCCGAAAATCACGCGTGGTCGGATAAGAGTTTTCGCCGTGCCAGAACATGCTCGTGAGCGGCGCGACGCCGAAGACCTTGGCGTTGCGCCGGGCAAACACCGTGGCCGTCACGTGCACGACCGTCGCCTCCCCGGGGGTGATGACGAAGCGATACGCGCCCGCCACGCTGTCGCTCTCAAGCAAGGCGTACAAAGTAAGGGTCCGCGCCTCGGCGGTGGGCCGTTCCAGCCAGAATTCGGTGAAGCGCGGAAACTCTTCCTCGCCCTCCGACCAGGTGTTCAACGCGAGTCCGCGCGCCGACAGCCCATAGGCCGCGCCGCGGTGGAGAAAGCGGAAGTAACTCGCCCCCACGAACGAGCCCAGCTCCTGGTGGCGCGCGCTGGGACCGCCGAACGGAAACATGAGCCGCAGGCCGGCGAAGCCCATGGTCGTCGGGATCTCACCGACTTGGAGGTCCTGGTAATTGAAGTGGTCGCGATTGAACGCGACGGGTTTCGCGCGACCGGCGTACAACTCGTGGACGGCGACGGTCTGGGTGTGGAGGAAGCCCGGATGCAGGAATTGAACTTCGAAGGGGAGCTTGCGCCCGTGCCACAGCGAGTGGCCGCCGTTGAATTCGATCCGGCGCAGCTGATCATAGGTCAGGTCGTAGAGCCACGGCGGCACCTCGCTGCGCGCCGGCACGGCCGGCCGGGCGGCGAGCGACTGCGCGCGCTGGCGCAGGAGGTCGAAATCGAATTTCTCCTCCGCGCCCCACGCGCTGGCGAGCATCCAGCCCACGGCCGCGATGACGACCGTGCCCCTCGCGATCCGCCCGCTCCGGCCCAGACGCCCCGCGTTCATTTATCCAGAAAAAAACCGCGCTGCTTCTCGGAGATGGGCAGTCCGGCGCGTTCCATTACTTTCAACAGGTCTTCCCAGATCATGCGTTTGGAGCGGTTCGATTGAGTGCGCAGGATGTAGCTCGGATGATAGGTGACCATGAGCGGCTTGCCGGCAAATTCATGCCACTTTCCCCGGATGTCGCCCAGCGCTTTGAACGAGCCCACGCCCAGCAGGCCTTGTGCCGCGGTGGAACCCAAGGCAACGAGCAACTGCGGATCCACCACCTCAATCTGCGCGCGCAGGAAGGGCAGGCAGTAACGCAGTTCATCCTCGCTGGGCGGCCGATTGCCCACTTGGTCGGTGCCACCGGTGGTGGGAATCTGAGGCCGCCAGTTCATGATGTTGCCAATGTAAACTTCCTCCCGGGCAAGTCCCATGGCGTGGATCATTTTGGTCAGCAACTGACCCGCGGGGCCGACAAATGGCTCCCCCTTTATTTCCTCTTCCCCGCCCGGCGCTTCCCCGACGAACATGATTTTCGCCTCCAGCGAACCGACGCCCACCACGATCTTCTTACCCGGCCGCACATTGGCTGCGCAGGTGGGATCCCTTGAGATCTGGTCGCACAGGGCGGCCCATCGGGTGGGTTTGTCACCGGAGGGTAACGTGACGGCCGGCGGGGGCGGAAGGGCGGGGACGGGAGAGACGCTGCTCCTGGCGGCGGGTCGAAACGTCATCGGGGGCGGCTCGTACGGCTTCGGCAGCGGCGGAATCGCCGGTCGGGCGTCGGTCACCCGGGCGGGGTGGACCTCGGGCGTTACAGCCGAAGGCTTCGAACCGGGTTCTAACGCGGATTTTGTGGCTGGCGCAAGGCCCAGCCGGCGACTGGCAACGACCTTCCGGAGCGCGGCCAGGCTTCCGTCCGAAACCGAAACCGTTTTCACCCCCGCGGCCTTCAGGCGGCGAAGCTCATCGGTGAGGATATTGAGGGCATGGCGCATGGGTCATTGGGTCCGCGAAAGGAGCAGCTTTTCCACGTGCTTGCCCAGCAAGTCGAATTCCAAATTGACCGCGTCACCCACGCATTTTTCGCGGAGGTTGGTCACGCCCAAGGTGTGCGGAATGAGCCAGACGGCAAAGGTCGTGTCGTCGACCTCCGCCACCGTCAGGGAAATCCCGTCGATCGCGATGCTGCCCTTGTGCACGATCAAACGGGTCGCGCCAGCCGGGACCCGCACGCGCAGGTAATGATCTTTGCCGCGCGACTCGAAGATTTCCACCGTGCCGAGGGCGTCGATGTGCCCGGTGACAAAGTGACCGCTGACTTTGCCACCGAAGCGAAGGCTGCGCTCGAGGTTGACGAGCGCGCCGGTGCGCAGCGCGGAAAAGTTCGTCAGGCGCCGGGTCTCCTCGAGCACATCAAAGCGGAGCGTGCCGGCTTCGCCGCGCGTGGCGGTCAGACAGCAGCCATTGACCGCGATGCTGTCGCCCGGAGCCAAAACGACCAGCGCTGCCTGCGCCGAAATGCCCAGCGTCCATGCCGCCGCCCCCTGAACGAAGGAGAGTACCTGGCCGGTTTCTTCCACAATGCCGGTGAACATGCGCATGTGCAGCAAATCGCGAAAAGCCCCTCCGCCAAGCTGCAAACAAAGGAACCCGTTCGGCAAAAGTGTGTAGCAGGGGCGTCACTTGACGACGCCCGGCGGCTGCGAGGGCCACGTGAATAGCGGGCTTCGACCAGCGACGCCCCGGC
>JBKJRG010000627.1:0-12657 GCA_046594805.1 Opitutaceae bacterium
GGGCGTCGGCAAGCGACGCCCCTACAGCGGTCACCTGTCGCGGGCGCAAAAAGTGCCCGCCCGCTCCTTACCGCTCCATCTCGCCGAGCTTCGTCGCCGCCTCTTCCCACGCGGCCGTGGCTGAGGTGATTTGATCGACGATGGTGCTCAGCTCGCGGTTGAGGTGATGAAATTTTCCCTTGTCGGCGTAAGACTCCGGGGCTTCCAGCGCCGAGGTGATTTCGGCCTGCTTGGCTTCGAGATCGACCACGCGTTTTTCCAACTGGCCAACCTGCTCGCGGAATTTCCGGATTTCACCGGAGCTCGGTTTCTTCACCGCGGCTACCGCCGCGTTGCCGTTGATCCGTGCGGGCGGGGCGTCCTTGCCCTGTTTCGGCCGGCCGTCGCCAAAACCCGCGGCCAGGGCGGCGCGCGTATCGCTGAAGCCGGCGGTCAGGGCGGCGCGGGCATCGCCCGCCTTGGATTTCTCCAGGTAATAGTCGTAGTCGCCGGCGTACGGGGTCAGCCGGCCGCTGTGAACGTGAAGAACGCTCCCCGCGAGCGCGCGAATGAAGTGCACGTCGTGGCTGATGAACACCAGGGTGCCTTCGTAGCTTTTCAACGCACCGATCAGCGCGTCGATTGAGGCGATGTCGAGATGGGTGGTGGGCTCGTCCATCAGGAGCAGGTTCGGCGGCTTCACCAGCAGGCGGGCGAGGGCCAGGCGGGATTTTTCCCCGCCGGAGAGGACCGTGACCGGCTTGTGGACATCGTCCTTGCGGAAGAGGAACGCTCCCAGGATGGCGCGCGCCTGCTGTTCCGTGAGCTGGTTTTCGTTCGTGCGCAACTCCATCACGTTTTCGAAAACGGTCGCGCCCGCGTGCAGGTTATCCAGCCGGTTCTGCGCGAAGTACCCCGGGACAACATTGCTGCCCAGCTCGCGCGTGCCGCCTTGGATCGGGATGACGTCGGCGAGGATTTTCAGCAGCGTGGATTTTCCGGCGCCGTTCGGGCCGACAAGGACGATGCGCTGGCCGCGCTCGGCGGTGAAGTTCAGGTCGCGATAAACGACATGGTCGCCGTAGGCCTGCTTGACGTGCTCCAGCTCGATGACCTTGAGCCCGGAACGCGGCGGCTGGGGAAACTTGAAATTGATCCGCTTCAGCTCCTCGGTCGGTTCCTCGACCGCGACTTCCTGCAGGCGCTCGATTTGCTTTTCCTTCGATTTCGCGCGCGAAGCCATCGAGGCCTTGGCGCCGAACCGATCGACGAATTTCTGCAGGTGGGCGATTTCGCGCTGCTGGTTCTTGAACGCCGAGGCCTGCTGCGACTTTCGCGCCTCCTTTTCGGTCAGGAAATTGTCGTAGTTGCCGTGGTAATAATGGAGCGTGCCGCTGCGGAGCTCGAGCATGCCGGTGCAGAGCGCGTTCAGGAAGGCGCGATCGTGCGAGATGACCACCAGCCCGCCGGGATAACGCGTGAGGTAGTCCTGGAACCAGAGCAGCGATTCCAGATCGAGGTGATTGGTCGGCTCGTCGAGCAACAGCAGCGCGGGCTCGGCCACGAGGAGCCGCGCGAGATGCGCGCGCATGACCCAGCCGCCGGAGAATGTCTTGGCGTGCTTGTCGGCATCGCCCTCCTTGAAGCCGAGTCCCGCCAGGATTTTCTTGGCGCGGGGTTCGAGGGTGTAGTCGATGTCGTAGTCATCGTCATCCGGCACGAGCTTCTTCCCGCTGGTGGCGATGTGGAGGATGCTCTCGTCGCCCGCGGGCGCGCTTTCCTGCGGCAGGAAACCGAAGTCCGCGCCGCGCTCCCACTCGATCGTGCCGGTGTCCGGCTTCTCATCACCCAGGATCAGGTTGAACAGGGTGGTCTTGCCGGCCCCATTCGGCCCGACGAGGCCGAGCCGATCGGTGCGGGCAATGAAGAGCGACACATCCGCGAAGAGTTCGCGGGTGCCATAGGACTTGGAGACGTCGGCGATGGTGAGCATCGGAACCGAACAACAAACCGGCTCCGGCGCACGGCGTCAATCGCGGCCTGCAATAAGCGCGGAAGCGGACCACGGCAGGCTTCCAGCCTCGTTGGCGTAGGTCAGCGAGCTTGCTCGCGCGCCAGGGGCGCCAGCAAGCTGGCTACCTACCGTGCTGCGGTCAGCGCGACGCAGCCCGCGACTGCGATGACGCCGCCGAGCACCGCGCGCCCCGACGGCCGATCCCCTTCCAGCCAGTATGCAATCGGGATGGACAAAAGCGGCGCAGTCGCGGCGATGGGGAGCACGATGCCGCTCGGCGTGGTGGCGAGCGCCCACTGGTAGCAGCCGACGCCGAGCACCGGCCCCGCGAGCCCGTTGGCGAGCATCCATCCCGCGCTGTGGCGCCGAGCCTGCGGCGTGGCCGGCGCAGGCGCGGCAGGCAGCCGCTTCAGCCACGCCAGCACGGCAAACCACACCAACACAAAAACCAGCCCGGCGAGAATCCGCTGGTAGGCGGCGGTCAGTCCGAAGGCAGGATGGTTCGCCGTCTCGCCGGCAGCCTCGGCGACATTCACGCCTTGGCGGCTCACCAAGGCGCCAAATCCCTGGCCGCAGGCGGCGATGAACCCGAAAAGAAAACCGATCGGTCGCACCCGCACCCGCGGCGGACTGGACCGGCTGGGCGTGATGGCGAGGGCGACGCCGAGGAGAATCGTCCCGCCCCAAAGGATCTGCTCCCCTGTCAGCCGGGTGCCGAGCAGCAACCATTCGCCGCCCGCGGCGAGCGGCGCGGCCAGGCATTGGGTGAGCAGGACCGTGAGTCGCGAGCCGAGCAGGGGCAGCGCGGCGTAGACGCCGAGGTCCCCGAGGCCCATCCCGATCACGCCGCTCAGCAGGAACCAGCCGACGCTCGCACTCGTGAAACCGCGGCCCAGCGTGTGGGCCAGCGCGCCGAGCACCACCACGGCGATGAGCAGCCGGCCGATGTTCGCGCGCACGGGGCCGACCGCGCGCACGCTGTGGCTGGCGCAGGTGGCATTGGCCGCGAAAAAGAAGGCGGCGAGAAACGACGCGAGCATCGCGGAGATCACAGCGCGCCGCGTCCCATGAAGCGAAGGTTTTTTGTGGCGTTGCGATTCAGCCGCGCTCTATTTCAAGCCACACAATGAAAGCGAAACGTCAGACCAAACGCCCGGAGGACCTGCACGCTGCGCTGGCCGCCAAAAAAGGGCCCGTGTCGAAATTCATCGCGCGCCATTTCCGTCACTTCAACTCCGCCGCCCTGCTCGATGCCGCCAAGGGCTATGAGACCCACCTCCAGGCCGGGGGAAAAATGCTGGTCACGATCGCCGGCGCCATGTCGACCGCCGAGCTCGGCATCTCGCTCGCGGAAATGATCCGCCGCGACAAAATCCACGCGATCGTCTGCACCGGCGCCAATCTCGAGGAAGACATCTTCAACCTCGTCGCCCACGATTACTATGAGCGCGTCCCGCACTACCGGCATCTCACGACCGAGGACGAGCAAGCGCTCCTCGATCGGCACATGAACCGCGTCACGGACACCTGCATCCCCGAGATGGAGGCGATGCGCCGGATCGAGGAAGTGGTCCTCGAGGAATGGATGAACGCGGACCAGGCGGGCGAACGGTTTTTTCCGCACGAGTTCATGTACAAGATCATCCGGGGCGGGAAGCTGAAGCAGAGCTACCAGATCGATCCGAAGAATTCCTGGCTCGTGGCGGCCTGCGAGAAAAACCTGCCGATCATCGTGCCGGGCTGGGAGGACGCGACGCTGGGCAACATGTACGCCAGCCACGTCATCACCGGCGAGGTGAAGAACGTGCACACGGTGCGGACCGGCATCGAGTACATGATGATGCTGGCGGAGTATTATACGAAGTCGGCGAAAACGCTGCGCAACGGCGAGGGTTCGATCGGATTTTTCCAGATTGGCGGCGGCATTGCCGGCGATTTCCCAATTTGTGTCGTGCCCATGCTGCACCAGGATCTGCAGCGCACGGGCGTGCCGCTGTGGGGCTACTTTGCGCAGATCAGCGATTCCACCACGAGCTATGGCAGCTATTCCGGCGCCGTCCCCAACGAGAAGATTACCTGGGGCAAGCTCGGGCCGGGCACGCCGAAGTTCATCATCGAGAGCGATGCCACCATCGTCGCTCCCCTGATTTTCGCCTGGGTGCTCGGGCAGTAATGCGGCGTGGTACGCGATGTGACTGACGCATTTTAGGGCAGCTCGCTGAGCTGGCTGATTCGAGCCAGGTCAGAGCGACTTGGCCGACAAAGGAAGGAGCGCGTCGCTGCGCTAGGGGTTTTCTTGTCTCGCGGCGGCTCCGCGGGCGGATACCCTCCGGGCGGTGAACGACCAGCCGATCGATCCTGCCCTCCGCCGCGGGCTGAAGGTTTGCGGCAGTGCGTTGATGTTGCTCGCCGGCGTGGTGCTGGTGGGGTGGTTCACGGGGCAGTTGGCCTTGGTGACGCTCGCGTCGAACGGCAGCGCGATGGCTTTTCCGAGTGCGCTGGCGTTCCTGGTATCAGGCGTTTCTTTTTTCGCCTATGGCAGCGGTTGGCAGCGGGCCGGCCGGCTGGCCGCGTTGAGCATCCTCTGCCTTGGGGCGGGCACCTTGGTGCTCTATGCGATCGCAACGCCATTGGGTCTGGCCGGCTTTAGCGCCCAACCCGCGGGAGCGTCGCCCGCGCGTGGCCTCGGGTTCGACGGCCGGATGTCACTGAACGGAGCCGTGTCTTTCGCGCTGCTCGGCGGGACGCTGCTCGTCCTCGGCGGGCGGCGGAGGCGGCCGCGGCTGCTGGCGCTGACGGTGTCATTGTTGCTGGCGATCGCGCTGCTTGCGCTGGTGAGCGATATGACGGGGCTGCGGTTCGGGGTGACGTGGTGGCGCCATGCCGCCATGGCGATCCACACCGCCGTGGGCTTCCTCGTGGCGTCGACAGGCCTGCTGCTGTGGTGGCTGGGCCGAATGGCCGCCGCTGAGCGGGCGGAAACCCGGGCACTGCCGATTTTCGTCGTGGCGGGCACGGCGGTTTTTGTCCTGGGGGCGGTGCTGCTGGCGAGCAACGAGCAGCGCCAGGAAGGTGCCTCGCTGGAGAATCACACCCTGGAGGTGGAGGCGGCGATTGACCGGTTTGTCGCGAGCGTGGCGCGGTTGGAGTCGTCGACCCGCGCGTTCGCCCTCACCGGCGACGTGCATTATCTGCCCCGCATCCAGGTGCACCGGCAAAGCACGACCGCGGCGGCGGAAACGCTGGTGGGACTGACGACCGACAACGCGCTGCAGCATGCACGCGCGCTTTCGCTCCGCCCGCTGATCGAGCGGAAGTTCGTCATCAACGACGCGCAGGTGCGCGCCCGGCAGGAAGGGGGTACGCTCGCCGCGGCCCAGATCCTGCGCGAGGAGGCCCCGGAGCTCATGGCGGGGTTGCGCGCGGCCACGGAGGGTCTGCAAACCGAGCAGCGCCGCCTCCTGTTGGATCGCCGGGCCGTCACCGCGATCAACGAACGCCGGCTGCGGTGGGTGCTGCTCGCCGGCGCGCTGACGACCATTGGGATTGTGACGGCGGCGTTTTCCCTCGTCAGCCGCGCCCAGCGCGATCTGATCAAGGCGAACGACGCGCTCGAGGGCAGGGTGCGCGCACGCACGGCGGAGTTGCAGGCCAGCGGAACGCAGTTGCGCGAGAGCGAGCGGCGGCTGCGATTCCTGGCCGACACGATGCCCCAGCTCGTCTGGACGGCGCGGCCGGATGGCACGATGGAGACGCTCAATCGCGGGTGGCTGGGTTACCTGGGCGTCGCCGCAGAGGCGGAAGGCATCGCGGCGCTGGCCGAGGTGGTGCATCCGGACGACCGGGCGGTCACGGCCGTCGAATGGGACGGAATGTTTCGCGAGCAGCGTCAGGCGGGTGGGGAACTGCGCCTGCGGCGAGTGGACGGCGAATACCGCTGGCATTTGTGGCGCGCGCACCCCGAGCGCGACTCCACCGGACGGGTCGTTCGCTGGATCGGGACCTCGACGGACATTCATGACAAGAAACTGGCTGAGGAGCGGCTGGAGCAACGCGTGGCCGAGCGCACGGCCGAGCTGGCGACGAGTGAGGAGCGTTTCCGCCAGGCATTCTACTTCGCGGGTACGGGGATGGCCATCGTCGGGCTCGACGGCCGGTGGGTGCGGGTCAACAAATCTATCTGCGACATCGTCGGCTATACCGAGGTCGAGCTGCTGCAAAAATCCTTCCAGGATATCACGCATCCCGACGATCTTGGCGCTGACCTGGCCCACGTCCGCGAGTTGCTCGATGGCACGCGGCGTTTTTACCAGATGGAGAAACGCTACATTCACCGCAGCGGCCATCCGGTGTGGATCCGGCTCACCGCCTCGCTGGTGCGGGATCTGGCGGGCGTACCGGTGCATTTCGTCTCCCAAATCGAGGATATCGCGGAGCGGAAGAACCTCGAGGTCAGCCTGGCGGCGGCGCGCGATCAGGCCTTGGAGGCTTCGCGGTTGAAGTCGGAATTCCTGGCGACCATGAGTCATGAAATCCGCACGCCGATGAACGGGGTGATCGGCATGACCGCGCTGCTGCGCGACACGCCGCTGACGGAGACGCAGTCGGACTACGTGCGCACAATCGAATCGTCGGGCGAGTCGCTCCTCACCATCATCAACGACATCCTGGATTATTCCAAGATCGAGGCGGGCCGCATCGAGCTGGAGGTGACCGCCTTTGACCTGGGCCAGTGCATCGAGGATGCGTTGGATCTTTTTGCCGCCCGCGCGCTGGAGAAAAAAATCGAGCTGATCTACCTGATGAGCCCGGCCGTCCCGGCTCAGGTCGCGGGCGATGTGACGCGGCTGCGCCAGGTGCTCGTCAACCTGCTGGGCAACGCGGTCAAGTTCACCGAGACCGGCGAAGTCGTTGTCACGGTGGATGCGGAGCCGGTGGAAGGCCGGCACCGGCTGAGATTCGCGATCAAGGACACCGGGATCGGCATTGCGCCGGCGGGGATGGAGCGCCTGTTCAAATCATTTTCCCAAGTCGACGCCTCGACGACGCGGCGGTTCGGTGGCACTGGCCTGGGGCTGGCGATCAGCAAGCGGCTTGTGGAGGTGATGAGCGGGGAAATGTGGGCCGAGAGCCGGCCGGGTGAAGGTTCGACCTTTCATTTCACCGTGCTCGTCGACTCGGCGCCACAATTGGTGCAGCCCAATCTGCTGGTACCCCGGCCTGAGCTCGCGGGTCGCAGCCTGCTGGTCGTGGATGACAATGCGACGAATCGACGGTTCATTGCCGGGATGGCGACGGCATGGGGCATGGTGGTGCGCGAGGAGGTGTCGGGCCGGGCGGCCCTGGTCACGCTCGCCGGAGAGCTGCGCTGCGATGTCGTCTTGATCGACCTGCATATGCCGGAGATGGACGGAGAGCAGCTCGCCAGCGCCATCCGCGAGTTGCGGGGCGGCCAGACCATTCCCCTGGTGCTGCTGACTTCACTCGGGCGCCGGGCGCGGCGCGCGCACTTTTCGCAGACGCTCGCCAAGCCGGTGCGCCCCGATGCGCTGTTCACCGCGTTGCGCGATTGTCTCCGCCCCGCCAGTGCCGGCTCCGGGGCGGCGGTGGTGGCGGGCCCGGTGCATGACGGCACGTTGGGTCGACGCTGCCCCCTGCGGCTGCTCGTGGCCGAGGACAACGCAGTCAACCAGCGCGTGGCGGCCCTGTTGCTGCAACGGCTCGGTTTCCGGTCCACCACGGTGGCGAACGGGCTCGAAGTGCTGGCCGCGGTGGAAATGGCGGACTATGACGCGATCCTCATGGACGTGGAGATGCCCGAGCTTGACGGCTGCGAGGCGACGCGTCGCATCCGCGCGATTCAAGGCTCGGCCATCCGGCCCTGGATTATCGCGCTCACCGCCGGGGCCATGCAGGGTGATCGGGAGCGGGCGCTCGCCGCGGGGATGAACGATTTCCTGACCAAGCCCGTGCGCAGCGAGGCGCTGTCCGAGGCGCTGGCGCGTGGCTATGCGGCCCTGAGCAAGACCGGGAGTTGAGGAGGGTTTTGGGTTTGGAGTTTTGGGTTTTGAGTTGGACGGATCTGCGAACGGCTCGCGCCGGTGGCGGAAGGTCGGAGTTGTGCGTTCGATGCTTTGAGTTTCAGTGACGGCGGAGGGCTGACGGTTTGAAACCCAAAACCCAAAACTCAAAACTCAAAATCTCACTCCGTGCCCAACTCCCTCGCTCACGAGAAATCGCCCTACCTGCTCCAGCACGTGGACAATCCCGTGCACTGGCTGCCTTGGGGCGAGCCGGCCTTCGCGCGCGCGCGATCGGAGCAGAAGCCGATTTTCCTCAGCATCGGTTACGCGACGTGTCACTGGTGCCACGTGATGGCGCACGAGTCGTTCGAGAACGACGCAATCGCGCAGATTCTCAACGAGCACTTCATCGCGATCAAAGTGGATCGGGAGGAGCGGCCGGATGTGGACAAGGTGTACATGGCTTATGTGCAGGCGATGACCGGGCATGGCGGCTGGCCATTGAGTGCGTGGCTGACGCCGGATTTGAAACCATTTTTCGGCGGGACCTATTTTCCGCCGGAAGATCGACCGGGGCGAATGGGGTTTCCGGCGGTGTTGCAGGCAATCGTGCGCGGTTGGCGGGAGGATCGGGCGAAACTCGTCGCCGAGAGCGAACGGGCGATGACGGCCCTCGAGGAGTATCATGGGGGTAAGCGGGCGCAGGATGATTCTTCCGGAACGGGCGGGGAGCGGGAGAAATCACTCGTCGAGGCGGCGAGCGCCGCCTTCGAACGGGGAGCGCAGTATTATTATGAAGCGTTCGACCCCGCGCATGGCGGGTTTGGCGGGGCGCCAAAATTCCCGCGCGCCTCCAATCTCACCTTCCTTTTCCGAATCGCGGCGCTGCAAGGCCTGGGGAGCGAGTTGGGCGCCGAATCGATCCGGATCGTGGGCGCGACTCTGCGCGCCATGGCGCGGGGTGGCATTCACGATCACGTGGGCGGCGGATTTCACCGGTACTCGGTCGACGAGGCGTGGTCCGTGCCGCACTTCGAGAAAATGCTCTACGACCAGGCCCAGATTGCCGGGAACTACCTCGAGGCGAAACAGGCTACGGGTGACGAGCGCTTCGCCTGGCTGGCCCGCGACGTCTTCGATTATGTGCTCCGCGAGCTCACGAGCCCGGCGGGCGGATTCTACACCGCGGAGGACGCCGACAGCCTGGTTGCGCCGGGGCGGCCCGAGCACGCGGAGGGGGCGTTTTATGTTTGGGACGCGGAGCAACTGCGGGATGTGCTCGGCGCCGACCACGCCTTCTTCGCCACGCATTTCGGCATTTTGGATCAAGGCAACGTGTCCGCGCAGCTGGATCCCCAGGGGGAATTGCGCGGCAAGAACGTCCCCGCCCAACGCCGCTCACTGGGGGAAACCGCGCAGCAATTGGGCATCAGCGCCGAACAGGCGAACGATCGGCTGTTCGGGGCACTGGGCAATTTGCGCGCTGTGCGCGCGCGGCGGCCGCGCCCGCTGCTCGACGATAAAATCCTGACGGCCAACAACGGCCTGATGATTTCGGCGCTGGCGCAGGGAGCGCGCGTGCTGGGCGAGGCGGGATTGCTCGCCGCCGCCACCCGCGCCGCGGAATTCATCGAGCGCGAGCTGCATGATCCGCAACGCGGTGTCCTTTTCCGCACCTGGCGCGAGGGCCCGGGCAGCACCGAGGGTTTTGCCGAGGATTACGCGTTCCTCATCCAGGGTCTGCTCGATCTTTACGAGGCCTCGTTCGAGATCCGCTGGCTGCAATGGGCGGAACGATTGCAGGGCAAAATGGACGCCTTGTTCTGGGACGAGACGGCGGGCGGCTATTTCAATTCGGCCGCCGGCGATCGGAGAATCGTCCTGCGGCTGAAGGAGGATTACGATGGTGCGGAACCGGCGCCGAGCAGCGTGGCGGCAATGAACCTGTTGAGGTTGGCGACCATGCTGGGCGATGGGGCTGCGGGGCCCCCGCCGCAGTCAGGACAGAACGTGACCGAGCCCCGTGAGCCGATGGGCTTTCGCGCGCGCGGACGGCGCTGCCTGGAAGCGTTTCGTCCGCAATGGAGCAAGGCGCCGCAGGCGATGCCCCAGATGTTGTGCGCGCTCGAGCTCGCCCTCGACGCCCCGCGCCATGTCGTGCTGGCCGGTGATCCGGCGAGCGCGGATTTCCGGGCCCTGACGGCCGTGCTGGCGGAGAAGCTCGGTCCGCGCCGCGCGTTGCTGGCCGTCGACGGGGGAGCCGCGCAAGCCTGGCTGGCTTCGAGGGCGCCTTGGCTCGCCGAGCTGAAACCGTTGGCAGGCCGCGCGACGGCGTACGTCTGCGAAGAATTCACCTGCCAGGCGCCGGTCACGACTCCCGCTGAGTTGCGGCGCGCCTTGGGGTAGGGTGTGTCTTCAAGGCCTTGTCATTCTGAACAAGCGAAGTTGCCGCTCGATGTAAGATGGCGGTCGGGCATTTTAGGGATTGCGGACGACTAGGCCAGAAAGCACTTACTCTGCCCATCCGTGAAGATTCTTGCCGTCGAAGACGATGCCGTGGCCCGCGCCGTGTTGCGCCAGGCTTTGAAACGCCTGGGGCATGATTCGGTGGAGGCAGCCGATGGCGAGTCGGCGTGGGAACTTTTCCAGTACGAGCCGGTTCGCGTGATCGTGAGTGACTGGATCATGCCGCGGACGGATGGCTTGGATTTGTGCCGGAAAGTCCGAGGTCGGATGGGCGCGGAGTACATCTACTTCATCCTGCTGACGAGTCGCGATGCCACGCAGGAAAACCAGATGGCAGCCGCGGATGCCGGGGTGGACGATTTTCTCACCAAGCCGCTCGATTTGCCGGAATTGTGGACGCGGTTGCGGGTGGCGGAGCGAATCCTGCGCTACACCACGCAAGTGCGGCAACTGGAGGAGATGTTGCCGATCTGTTCGTACTGCAAAAAAATCCGGGACGACCGCAATTACTGGCAACAGCTCGAGGGCTACATCAGCGAGCGGACCGGAAGCGATTTCAGCCACTCGGTATGCCCGGACTGTTACACCCGGGTCGTGTTGCCCGAGCTGGCGCAGTTGAAAGTTGCCCCCGCGCCGAAACCTTCCTCCTGACGGTTGAGCGAAAACATCCAGCGGCTCGAAGAGAAGATCGCTTTTCTCGAGCGCCATGTCTCGGAACAGGACAAGGCGATGCTCGCATTCAGCGACGAGCTGGGCCGGTTGCGTCGCGAGATCAAAGCGCTGCGCGATCGCGCGGCGCCGTCCGCGCCCCGGGGTGGCGAAGACGACCCGGACCGCGACGAGCGGCCGCCGCACTATTGACGAGTCACGTCGGGGCGTCGCTGGTCGACGCCCGGGAACACGGGAATCCAGCGGCAGGTAGGGACGCCTGCCGCTACGCGATCAGAACGCCGCCGTGAGCTCCTGCTGGTGACCCGGGTCAAGGCGCTGCGCACCCAAGGCGGCGCACTCGGCCTCGTCGTTCTTGAACAATTTGAAGCGCACGGGCCCCGCGGCGTCGTTGGTTTCCCAGCGCCATTTTCCAATGGAAACGAAATGCAGCGGTACGCCCTTGTCCCAGCTGAGGCCCGCGCCATCGCCCCGGATGAAGAGCCGGTTGCCAATCCCGATATAGGCGGTGACCAGGAGCCGGGTGGCGCCGTCGGAGCTGAGCACGCGTTCGATCGTTTCGCCGTTTTGAGGCTGCGATTCGTCGGGGTCGAGGGGCAGCCCCGGTTCGACCTCGGCACGGGTACTTTTTCCCGCGCGTTTGTTGCGGGCCGGTTTTGCCGCTTCGAGCACCGCCGTGGGAGCGGCCAGGGTGGCGGTGGCGGCTTCCACTTCGCCGCTATCTTTGGTCTGACTCGGAAACGGTTCCGACGTGTGCGGCGCGATGGGCACCACTTCGGGAATGGCGTCGAGCGAGAGCGGGGGAGGCTCGGACCTTGTCGCGGGTGACTCCGTCACGCTCGCTGCCGGCGCAGAACTCGGTGGTTCGTCACGACGTGCGGCTTTGCGCGGGCGCTTTGGGCTCGCCGGTGCCGGCTCAATCACGGCGGCCCCCGCGGCCTCCGCCGGATGGGCGGGAATCGATGGCCCGGCGGCGGAACCGTTCGCGCGGTCGGTGGTGCTGGTGGTGCTACCGCTGCGGTCTGCCGGGGTCAGGTCCGGCTTATCCGTCGCGGGCTGTTCGCGCGCACTCGGTGGCGTCAACGCGGCCAGGTGCGGAGCAAGCTGTGCGGCGATATCGCGCACCAGGCGATCGGCCAGGCCGGCGGTGGCGGCCGCGAGTTTGGCATCGAGGTCGGCGAGTGCTGCGACGCGGGCGGATTCGATGGTGCGTGTCGCCTGGCCCGCCGCTTCACCGACGCCCTTGGCGGCCTCGGTGCGCGACTGCAGGAGCGCCTGCTCGGCTGCTGCCTGCGCCTTGCCGATGGCGTTGGCGGTGCCGAGCGTGAGTTTGCCCAGCGCCTCGGTCGCGGCGGTGAGGTGTTGCTGTGTGGAAGCCTCGAGCTTGCTCCACTCGGCGGTGGATTTCGAGATTCGGTCGGAAATGGTTTCCAGACGCTCGCTCTCGGTGGTGCGCAAGGCCACGAGCTCTTTCTCCAGCTCATCTTTTTCCGCGTCGTTCACGCT
>JBKJRG010000877.1:0-12348 GCA_046594805.1 Opitutaceae bacterium
CACCCGTGAGGGCCGCAAACACCGCGTCCACTGGCTCGCCCCGTCGATCCCACGCCACCGCCCGCAGATCGATGCCTTCGTGAAACTGGGTCCCCCCGCTGCGGACACCACCGAAGCCACCCGATTCCGGTTCCCCCGAGCCCGCGTGCTGCAGAAACGCGGCCATCGGTTTTCCCTCGGCCCAGGCCGGATTCGGCGTTGGCCAGACGAGCTCGAGTCGATCCGCCGCGCTCCCGCTGGCCGCGAGCACCAGCCAGCCCAGCCCAACGGCCGGCAGTTGCTTTACGATCGAAAACAAGCGCGCGACCCCGTTCATCCTTTGCGGGCCAATCCGCGTTGAAACTCGGCCGAACTTTTCTTCAGGTCGCGGACCAGTGCGGGCAAATCAGCTTCCGGCACCTCCACAAAAATGAACAGCACACCATCGGTGATCGGCCCGTCGATTCGCCGGGCGCCGAGTGGCTTGCCGTCAATCGTCAGGACCAGGCGACGGCCCTGGTGGGAGGCGGTGAGCCGGTACAGGTCGCGCGTCGCTCCTCCTACGATTTGAAACATCAGGCACTTGCCGAGATCCACCTCCGCGAGCGCCACGTCCGCGATATCCCCTTCCGTCAGCACGGGCTGGGCGTTGAGGGCGACCTGGACCCCGCTTTGCGGCAGCGCAATGGTGGTCGAACGGTTGTCGACCGCCTCGATGAAAAACCGCGCCACCCGGGGCGTGTAATCCCGCACTGGCGACCGGGAGGCGCACCCGGCGAGCGCCAGACCGAACAGAATAATCCCGGCCAGCGATTTCATGGTTTCAGTTTTTCGACCCGAACGCCAGCAGTGCCGCAGTGATGAAAGCGGGGAACCGTCTCATGCCGGCGCTGGGGCTGGTTCAAACGCCGCCATTATTTCCGCCCCGATCGAATCGGCGACGAGCCGGCCGCGCCGGGTGAGTCGAACCCGGTCACCTTCCCGCCGCAGCAGCTCGTTTTGCTGCAGCGTGGCGAGAGCGTCATCCACCGCGCTCCACGGAGCATCGGGTGCCCGGCTGCGCCATTCCTGGAGGCCGACCCCGGCGTTCATGCGCAGACCAAAAATCAAGGCGTCCTCCGCCAGCAAGGCGGGAGTGAGCACGACCCGGTCCTCCGTCATGCGTTCGCCGCGCTCGACCTGCTCCAGCCACCGATCCAAGTCCGCGATGTTCGCGCCGCGCCAGCCGTCATGTTGCGACGCCGCGGACGGCCCGAGCCCGATCCATTCGTGCATCCGCCAGGTGTTGACGTTGTGCCGGCATTCGCGGCCGGGCCGGGCAAAGTTGGAAATTTCGTACTGCGCGAAGCCGCAATCCGCGAGCTGTGACCACGTCGCCTCGTACATCACCGCCTCGTTCTCCTCGTCGAGTTTCACCCGGCCCTGCGAGAGCTTCACCCAAAGCTTGGTGTCCTCCTCGAACGTCAGGCAATAGGTCGAGAGATGATCGGGGCTCAACGAGACGGCCTGTCGCACGTCTGCCGCCCACTCCGCCGTGGTCTGCCCTGGCAGCGCGAACATCAAATCCAGATTCACCACCGGGAAACCCGCCGCCCGGATGCGTTCATACGCGCGGTAAATCTGATCCGGCGTGTGCTGGCGGCCGAGCGCCTCCAACAACTCCGGCTGAAAGCTCTGCACCCCCATCGAGACGCGGCTGACCCCGGCCGCGCGGAGAACGTCCAGCCGCTCCGGCGTGACCGATGCCGGTGCCAGCTCCACCGTCCACTCCGCCGGCGCGCCACCACAACGCTCGCGGACAATGGCCGCCAGCCGTGCCAGATCGCGGGGAGCGAGCAGGCCGGGCGTGCCCCCGCCCCAGAAAATGGTGGTCACCGGCCGGGTCCAGGCGAGCTGTGCGGCCTCGCGTTCGATGCCACGAAGGAACCGATCGACGCCGGTCGCGGTCGGCTGGGTTTGATAGAAGGCGCAGAAGTCACAGGTCGACGCGCAAAACGGAACATGCACGTAGACGCCCAGCGGGGCCGCCGCCTCACCTTTGGCTTGCTCTGTGGGTGGGCCGCTCATTACTAACGCGTTTTGATCCGCCGGGTTCTCACTCTAGCATGATAATGCACACCAACCGAATTTCTCCCGCGAGGAAAATCATCGCCCGGCTCGCCTTGGCCGCCAGCCTCGTGCTGCTCGCGGGCTGCGAGACCGTCACGCTGACGAATCTGACCCCGCCGGCCGTGGCGGAGAATCCCTCGCAGATCTACACGTTTTCCCTGCGGATTACCCCCCGCACCAACACGGTGCCTCCGGCCAGCATCGAGCCGCATATCGTGATCGACGGCAAGAGCTTCGACATGAAGCGCAGCCCGCTGGGCGATGGGATCTATGAATTTGAATACCAGGTGGCTTCCGGGCGCGAGCAAGTCGCCTACTACTACCTCGTCAACTACCTGGTCGAGGGCAACAGCACCCAGACGACCAAGGAAGCCTACACCGATGTGGCGGCGGTGAAGATCGTCCATCGCTACGTGTTGCAACTCGAGGTGAACCGCGCGCCGGTCGGCGCGCGCGTGAGCATCGTGGGACGGGGCTTTACCGGACAGGACACCGTGCTTTTCAATGGCTCGCCGGCGCGCACGGTGATGGATTCGTCAAATGCGCTGAGCTTTTTCGTCCCGCCGCTCGAGGCCGGCCGGAACTACACTGTGACCCTCAGCAGCCCCGCGGGCAACTCGCCCGTCGGGACCTTCCGGATCGATCCCAGCAGCGTGATCGTTTTTCCGCAGTCGCTGAACCTGCGCACCGGCCAGCAACAGCCGCTCTCTTTCACCTTGCCGAACCCCGCCCCCCCTGGCGGTACGCTGCTCGACATCGCCACCGACATTCCCGACAGCATCATCATGCCGGAAGTCGTGGTGCAGCAGGGGTCGACCATGGTTTCGATCTACGTCGAAGGTGGGAAGCCGGGCACGGGCAGTTTGTTTTTAAAGGGATTCGGCACCGGCGAAATCGCTATTCCGGTGACGGTAAGCGCGCGCTGAGGGCTGCGACGTGGCTGCGGCATCCTGCCGCAGATCCGACGACCCCTGCGGCAGGATGCTGCAGCCGCTTCATTCAGGCGGGCAGCGCCAGACTATTTTCCCGTCGCGAGCTTCAACGTCACTACCACCGGCCGATGATCGCTCGCGGCGCGGACGCCTTCGCCGTCATAGATCCGCGCTGCTCCGCCGGCCACGGCGGTGATGAGCAACGGTGACACCAGGATGTGATCCACGCGCGAGTAGCTCTCCTCTCGTCGGTAGGCATGCGTCCACCATTCGCCGCGCGAGTCGGCGGCCGGCAGTAGCGTGGCGATGTCAGTCCGTCCCCGCTTTTGGAGATAGCCCAGCGCCTTGCTGGTCTTGCCGTCATTGCAATCGCCCAGGATGATAAACCGGGCCATCGCGGGCGCGGGGAATTTTCGCAGCACGCAATCGCGCACGGCCGTCGCCTCCCCGCCCCGGCGAATCGCACTGAGCGGATCGTCGGGTCGATCGGTGAAGCGGCTCTTCAGGTGCACCGCAAAGATAGTCACGTCGCCCGCCTCCGTCGCGATCGTCGCCTCCAGCAGGCCCCGCTTCACGGTTTCCTTCGCGCCCAGGTAGGAGAACGAAAGCGCCTGGTGCGTCGTCACGCCTTTCAGCGGACGTCGCGAAAGCAGTGCAATATGGCGGTCCGCGTCGCTGGCCAGCGCGAGCACCGCATGGGGATAGTCCAGACCCTCCGCCTTCAAGTCCCGGCGCAATTCGTCGAGATACGGCTGCGGCCCCATCTCCTGCACCACGAGCACGTCGGCGTTGAGCCCGCGGATCACCAGCCGCAGCGCCTTTTTCTCCGGTTCCGGTTTCGGATAGTCGGTGCGGTACCCTGCTTCGGTCATCCGGTTTGCCGGCCCGTAGTTTTCGATGTTGTACGTCGCGACTGTGAGGGTCTCGGCGGCGAGGCGGACGGTAAGGCCGGGCAGCCCCAGCCAAAGAAAGCCCAGCCAACGGCAAAAAAACCGGGTGGCGATCATCGGTGACCCGCGGCGGACGACTCTTCTCAGCTCCGCCCCAGCGCGGCTTCGCGCTCGATTAGAGTGGGGTGCGAATAATGAAACCCGCTGAACCAGCGGTGGGGAGTCAGGTTGGTGAGATTCTTCTGGGCCAGCTTGCGCAGCGCGCTGATCATGGCCGCAGGCCCGCCGATTGCCTCGCGGGCGAAGGCATCGGCCTCGTACTCGTGCTTGCGCGAAAGGAGGTTGCCGAGGGGCGACAGCCAGAATGTGACCGCCCCGCTCAGGAGTCCGAACAGGAGAAACGAGGGCGCGAGCTCGCCGCGGGGGAATCCGAACGAGGGGTTGAACCACTCGCTCCGCGCCAGCCACGCGATGGCCGCAAAGCCGGCGAAAAGCATCACCGCCGACAGGGCGATCATCTTGGGAATGTGGCCGCGCCGATAGTGACCGATTTCATGGGCCAGCACGGCCTCGAGTTCCTCGGGTGTCAGTTGCGCGATGAGCGTGTCGAAGAGAACGATCCGGCGAAAGCGGCCGAAGCCGGTGAAGTAGGCGTTCGAGTGGCCCGATCGCTTCGAACCGTCGATGACCTCGATGGTTTTGGCGCTAAAACCCGTCCGATCGCCCAGGCCCAGGAGGCGCGTCCGCAATTCGCCCTCCGGCAGCGGCGTCAACTTGTTGAACAGGGGCAGGATCAGCTTCGGGTAGAGCACCAGCATGAGGAGCTGGAATCCAAACACCAAGGCAAAGCCCCAGATCCACCACCCCTCCCCGGCCCAGCGCACCAATGACAGCAATGCCCACAGCAACGGGAAACCGATCACGAACATCAGCAAAAGCCCCTTCACTCGATCCATGACCCATAGCCCCACGGTACTCTTGTTGAAGCCGTATTTCTGCTCCAGTCGGAATTGTTCCCACCACTCGAAAGGCAGCGACGGAATCGAAATCAACACGCCCGCGAGCAGGATAAAAAGTGCGCGCGTCCACCCCGCGTCCGGTTCCGACCACGCCACGATTTGGGCGAAGAGTACCGGCAGGATGCGACCGAACAGGACGAGCAGCAGGACCAGCGTGTCGAAAACGTCCGTAAGCACGGCAAACTTGGATTTTGCCAGCGTGTACGCGACGGATTTCCGGTAAGTGTCGGCATCCATGATCGCGGCCGCGGCGGGGGGCGGGGCGGCGGCGTGACGGCGTACTTCCGCGCGGTTCAACGCGGACAGCACCAGTTCGGCGGCCAGGCGCAACACCATGAGCGCGGCGACGATCCAGAGGACGGGAAGCATTGGGCTAAATCCACGCGAAATGCCCGCCGTCGCCAGCCAAAACGCCCGGCGCTCCCTGGTAGCCACGAGCGTGAGCGGGTGGAGGTCGCCCGGACCACTCGCTCACGCTCGTGGCTACGGGTCCGAGCCCGTCCGCGCACTGCCAGCGGTTAGCGCCCCAAAGATGGTTTGAAATCTGATACGGGCCGCCCAGCCTGCCCGGTTGTGGAATTGAAAGATGCCAAACTCTCGTTCGAAAGTGCCTTGGGGAAGCTGGAAGCGATCGTGGAGTCGATGGAGTCGGGCGAGGTGCCCCTTGCCGAACTGCTGGCGAAATTCGAAGAAGGCACCAAATTGCTCAAGGTCTGCGAATCGCGACTGAAGGATGCCGAGTTGAAAATCGAACAGCTCAAGAAACAGAAGGATGACAGCGTCACCTTCGAAAAATTCGAGACCGAGCGCGAAGCCTGAGCCCCGCCTTTTCTTGATGAACGAATCCTCCTCCCCTTCGGCGCCATTGCTTGCCTCCATCCAGGGCCCGGCCGACGTGAAGGCGCTCAGCCCGGCGCAGCTCCCGCAGCTCGCGCAGGAAATCCGGGAGGAATTGATCACGGTCACGGCCAGGAATGGCGGCCACATCGGCCCCAATCTCGGGGTGGTGGAACTGACGATCGCGCTGCACCGAATCTTCGATTCGCCCGAGGATCAGTTAGTGTTCGATGTGGCCCACCAAGGGTATGTCCACAAGCTGCTGACCGGTCGCGGCGGGGAATTCTTCCGCAAGCTGCGCCAAACCGACGGCGCGAGCGGCTTCCTTTACCGCCCGGAGAGCCCGCACGACGCCTTTGGCGCAGGGCATGCCGGCACCGCCCTCTCCGCCGCCCTCGGCATGGCGACCGCCCGGGATCTGCGTGGAAGCAGCGAGCATGTGATCGCCGTCTGCGGCGATGCCGCCTTCACCTGCGGCATCACGCTCGAGGCCCTGAACAATGTCGTCAGCTCGACCAAGCGACTGATCGTGGTGCTCAACGACAACGAGTGGTCCATCGCCAAGAACGTCGGTGCGATCTCGAGTTACCTCAACCGGATCAGCACCAGCCGGACGTACAACAAGCTCCACCACGACCTCGACGGCTTCTTCAAAAGCTTCCCGGTTGGCGCGGAGATGAACCGGATGTATCACAAGTGGAAGCGCGAGACGAAGGACTTCATCGTCGAGTCGTCGTTGTTCGAGAAATTTGGCCTGCGTTACCTCGGCCCGGTCGACGGCCATAACTTCGAGGCGCTGGCCAAGAATCTCGAGTTTGCGAAGCGCTGCGATGTGCCGGTGCTCGTCCACGTGCTCACGAAAAAAGGCCGCGGACTGGAAGCCGCCGTGCTGCACCCGGAAAAGTTCCACGGTGCGTCCCCGTTCGACCCGGTGACCGGCGAAAGCAAGAAGCCCACGCTGGGCGCCGCGCCGAATTATCAGGATGTTTTTGGGCAGGCGCTCACTCGTTTCGCCAAGGCGAACCCGAATGTCGTCGGCATCACCGGCGCCATGCCGAGCGGGACCGGGCTTTCGCATCTCGCCGCCGGCGTTCCCGGGCAGTTTTTCGACGTGGGCATCGCGGAGGAGCATGCCGTGCTCTTCGCCGCAGGCATGGCGACAAAAGGTTTCCGGCCGGTCTGCGCCATCTACTCCACCTTCCTCCAGCGCGCCTACGATCAGGTGATCCACGATGTCGCGCTGCAGAATCTGCCGGTCACGTTTTGCCTCGACCGCGCGGGCTTGTCTCCGAACGACGGTCCGACGCATCATGGCCTTTTCGATCTGGCGTATCTGCGGTGCGTGCCGAACGCGGTCATCATGCAGCCCAAGGACGAGGACGAGCTCGTCGACATGCTGCACACCTGCCTGCTTTTGAATGGGCCCGGGTTTATCCGTTATCCCCGGGGCGCGGGCCTCGGGGTAAAAATCAAGGATCATCCCGTGACGCTGCCCGTGGGGCACGCGGAGGTCCTGCGCGAAGGGTCCAACATCATGATTTGGGCCCTCGGCAACATGGTGCCGGAGGGACTCCGCATCGCGGAACGTCTCGCCGCCGAGGAAAACATCTCGGTGGGCGTGGTGAACGCGCGGTTCGTGAAGCCCCTCGACCGCGCCCTGCTCGCCAGCCATGCGGCATGCATCCCGCTCATCGTGACCATGGAAGACCATGTGCTCGCCGGCGGTTTCGGCAGCGCGGTGCTGGAGGCACTGCAGGACGCCGACTGCCCCACCTCTGTCGAACGCATTGGCTGGCCCGACAAATTCGTGGAGCACGGTTCGAGCGTCGACGGCCTGCGCGCCCGTTACGGGCTGGCCCCGGACGATGTGTACCGGCGGGTGCTCGCCCGCTGGCGCAGCCTGAGCGCGGAGCGGGTCGAAGCGGATGTCTGAAGTAGCGCCGGCATCCTGCCGGCCGGTCGCGTCGATGCCGGCAGCAAGCCGGCGCTACAATTGAACCGCTCGGGGTTTCATCCCACAAAAAAAGCCGCACCCGGATGGGTGCGGCTTTGAAAAGTCTGAAAGGCGATTACTTCGCGGGAGCGGCCTTCTTGGCGATCTTGCCGCTGCCCTTGCACTTCGAGCAGTTGTCGCCGGCCTTGGCGGCTTCGACGCAGCAGCCGTGGGTGCAGGCCTTGCTGTCAGCCTGGGCCTTGACGCAGCAGGGGGCGGTCACGGAAGCCGCGGCGGCGTCCTTCTTTGGCTCATTGGCCGCGAAGGCCAGACTGACGGCGAACAGCGATCCAGCAAAGATCGCGAGGAGTGATTTGGATGTCTTCATAGGGTGGTGTTGAGTTGGACGATACTGACCGTAGGGCTATTCAATTAGTTTTCGAGAAGAAAATTCATTGGTGCGGGCGGCGGGAGTCGAACCCGCCTCTCATGCTTGGGAAGCACACATAATACCGATATACTACGCCCGCGGGAAACAACGTGGCCGACAAAAACAACTGTCCGTCCGGCTGCAATCAAGAATACGTCCGCCGCCCCTCCAGCGCGCTCTTCAGCGTCACCGAATCCGCGTAAAGGACCCCGCCCCCGCTCGGCAGCCCGAACCCAATCCGGGTGATTTTGACCGATCGCTCCCTGGGCAGATGTTCCGTCAGGTAATGGCAGGTCGCCTCCCCTTCCACATCGTTGGGCAGGGCCAGGATCAGTTCGACGAGTTCGCCCGCGCTCGCCCGCGCGTGCAGCGATGGGAGGTTCAATTCGCCCGGCCCCACCCCGTGAATGGGCGAAAGTTTACCATGCAGCACATGATAGGTCCCGCGATAGGCGCCACTCCGCTCCACTGCGACCAGATCGGGCACGTGCTCCACCACGCAGACGATGGATCGATCGCGCCGTGGGTCGGCGCAGATTGCACACAGCTCGCTCTCCGCCAGGTTGCCGCAGTGCGTGCAACGGCGCACCGATTGCGCGGCGTCCTCCAAGGCCTTCACCAGCTCCGGTAACCGACCCGGTTTTTCCACCAGGAGGTGTAGTGCGATCCGCTCGGAGGAGCGGAAACCAAGCCCAGGCAGCTGCTTCAGGTGCTTCTGCAGCTTTTCAAAAGCGGGAGTCACGCGGGCGAAAGTTTGGTGTTTGGAGTTTGGTGTTCGGAGTTTAGGCGATGGGAATTGCGAGTTTTGAATCGCAGCAGAGCGGGCGCGTCGGGACCGGTTAACTCCGAACGCCAAACACCGAACTCCAAACTGTCCCGCCTTACATCAATCCCGGCATCTGGAACGCACCCGTCACCTTTTGCATCTCGGCCTCGTGATAATCCTTGGCCTGCTTGGCGGCGTCCTGGACCGCCGCCAGCACGGCATCCGAAATCAACTTCGGATCTTCCTTCAGGAATTCCGGATCGAGCGTGAGAGCGAGAAATTTCCCGGAACCGTTAACCTTGATCTTCACTGCGCCCCCGCCGCTCGTGACCGCGATCTCCTTTGCGTCGAGCTGCGTTTGCATCGCCTCGATGCCCTTCTGCATCTTCTGCGCTTGTTTTACGAGTTTGCCTAGACCGGCCATGGGTGGAGTGGGTTGAGGGTGAGGTCGCTGAATTCCGCAGAAAGGAAGAATGGAGAGAATCGGCCGGGGTCAACGCGACAACAAATTTTCGTACCCCTCCCGATACGTCGGGAAGCGCGGCCGCCAGCCCAGCACCTGCCTCAGCCGGGCGTTCACGATGACGCGGTCGGGGGTCGCGCCCCCTCGGCGTGCCAGAGATTCCCCGGTGAATCGCGGAGCCGCCGTGCCGAGGATGCCCGCCAGCCAGGCCACGATCTCGGTCTTTCGCGCGGGGGCATCGTCGGAGACATTGAAAATCCGATTGGCGATCTCGGGCGGTGCGGTGAAACACGCGACAACCGCTGCCGCGATGTCGTCCCGATGGGCCAGGTTCAGGCGATGCTCCCCCCGGCCGGCGACTTCTCCGGACCGAACCTGCTCGAGCAGATGCTGGCGGTTGGGCCCATAAATCCCGGCCAGACGGAGGATGAACCAGCGTTCGCAGGCATTGCGCGCCTCGCGCACTTGCCGCTCGGCGGCGAGCAGAAGCTGTCCTCGTTCACCTGCGCCATCGGTGGGCGCCTCCTCATCCACTTTCGCGCCGTCTCCTTGCGGATAGACGGAGGTGCTGCTGGTGTACACCAACGTCCCGATCGCACCCCGCTGCTGCGCCCACGCAAGAATCGAGGCCATCCCTTCCACATAGCTGTGCTGGTAGCCGGCAAGTCCGCCGCCGCCGGAGCTCACGCAATTCAAGACGAACGCGGGCGCCGGCGGGAGCCGCGCGTGCCACGCATCGGACGCGAGATCCGCGACGACGGTTTCAACTCCCTCCTCGCGCAGGAGGACGGCCCGCGCCGCATTCCGGGTCAGCGCCGTGACCCGCCAGCCGCGCGCCTGCGCCTCGCGCGCCACGGCGGTGCCCACATAACCGCAGCCGAACACCACGAGGTTTTTTCCTGGAATATTTCCTTCGGCATCGGCGGTCATGCGTGTTCAAGTCACACCATGCCTGCTGTGCTCGCAATCCTCGCGGAGGGGTTTGAGGAAATCGAGGCCATCGCGCCGATCGATTTATTGCGCCGCGCGGGCGCCGAAGTGACCGTGGCCGCGCTGGGCGATGGGATGCATGTCACCGGGCGGAGCGGAGTGACCCTCCATGCGGACACGACGCTCGCGGCGGTGGCGGGCCGCACTTTTGACTGCGTGATTTTGCCGGGAGGTCCCGGCGTGAAACACCTGCGGGCCGATCCGCGAGTGCGTGCGCTGGTCATGGAACAACACGCTGCGGGCCGGTGGCTGGCCGCAATTTGCGCCGCGCCTACCGTATTGCACGATGCCGGGCTGCTTTCTGGCCGCCGGTACACGGCGCACTTTTCCGTCGCCAGCGAACTCCCTGCGATCCTGGCGCATGAGCGCGTGGTGGCCGACGGAAAGATCCTTACCTCGCGCGGCGCGGGGACAGCGCTCGACTTTGGCTTGTTGCTCATCGAGAAACTCTTCTCGGCCGAGCAGTCGCGGGCGATCGGCCAATCGGTATGCGCGTGAGCCTACCGTTTCCGGCCTGCAACCCCTTTCGTCCTAGGCCTGTTTTCACTTCCAATATCTGGGGGTTAAACCCTAGTCTTTGCACGTAGTTGGCCTTTCCAGCCTGTTCCAGCCCATTACAGCCAGTTACCTCCACGGAAGTAACGGGGCGAAGCCTTTGACCAAACCAAACCAAGCGATCCGATGTGCGGCATAGCGGGCTTCATTGAGGCCGGTTCGACGCCCCACCTTCGTGAAGACGCGGTCTCGCGCATGTGTGACGCGATGCTGCATCGCGGACCGGATGATGCCGGGATGGAATCGCTTCCCATCGCCACGCTCGGGATGCGGCGGCTGTCAGTTTTCGATCCCGCCAACGGCCATCAGCCAATGCAGTCGCCGGATCGGCGCCTGACCCTGGTCTTCAATGGAGCGATCTATAATTTCCGCGCGTTGCGCGCCGAGCTCGCCGCGAGCGGCTGGAAGTTCCGGACGGAATGCGACACCGAGGTTCTGCTGGCCAGCTTCGCGCGGTGGGGGGAAGACTGCCTGCCGCGACTCCGCGGCATGTTCGCGTTCGCGGTCTGGGATGAGCGGGATCAATCGCTTTTCCTCGCGCGCGATCCGTTCGGGATCAAGCCGCTCTACTACCGGCAGGATAGCGGCCGGATTGTTTTCGCCTCGGAGCTCAACGCCCTGGTGGCATCCGGCATCTGTGCAGCCGAGCTGGATCCGCTTTCAGTCGCCGATTACCTCGCCTGGTTCGCGGTGCCCGCCCCGCGGACAATCTACCGCGAGATCTTCAGCCTCCGACCCGGCGAATGCGCGACCTTCCGCGCGGGCCGGCTCGATCTCCGCGCGGCGTGGACCTTCCGCACCATTCCGGCGGTGGAGCGGCCCTCCGCGAGCCGCGCGGAGTTTTCCCGGGAACTGCGCACCCGGCTCGAGGATACCATCCGGGCGCACGTGGTGGCGGACGTGCCGGTGGGGGCCTTCCTGTCCGGGGGTCTCGATTCCGCCGCCGTGGTCGGATTGATGACGCGGGTCAGCGGGGCGCGCCTGCGCACTTTCTCGATCGATTTCGCGGAGCCGGGCTACTCGGAGGCACACGCGGCGGCGGCGACGGCGAAGCACTTCGGCACCGACCATCGGACGACGCTCCTCACCGGCGCGGAGGTGGCGCGCGACGTAGAGCGGCTGCTCGCCGCGCTGGATCAGCCAACGGGCGACGGCGTGAACACCTATTACGCCAGCCAGGCGGCGCGCGCGGGGGGCGTCACCGTCGTTCTCTCGGGGCTCGGCGGCGACGAATTGTTTGGCGGCTACCCGTCGTTTCGCGATCTGCCGCGGATCGCGCGCTGGTTGCCCGGCTGGCGGATGCTGCCGGAGGCGCTGCGCCGGTTGATCACGGGCCGGCTGGCGCAGGGCGATACGCGACAGCGCAAGCTGGCGGATTTTCTGCAACACGCGCGCAACCCGCATGAACTCGGCGCGCTGCAACGCCGGGTTTTCTCGGAGGGGTC
>JBKJRG010000037.1:0-2810 GCA_046594805.1 Opitutaceae bacterium
CGGCCGACGAGTTCGTTGACCCCCTTGGTCTTGGTCACCTTGTTGTCGAACGCCTCGATGACGGCGATTTCGCCGGCGGTCGCGCGGTCGAAGAGCGCCCGGCTGAAGGCGAGGGCCTTCACCTTGGCGTTGATCTTCTTGGAATAGTCGCGGGGCTTTGGGCCGAAAACGACGCCGCCACCGCTCCACAAGGGAGAACGGATGGAGCCGGCGCGGGCGCGGCCAGTGCCCTTCTGGCGCCACGGCTTTTTGCCACCGCCGCGCACCTCGCCCCGCGTTTTCGTGGAGTGAGTGCCCTGGCGGTTGTTGGCGTTGATGGCGACGATGACTTCCTTCACGGCCTGGAGGCCCTTGTCGCCTTCGAAGGTCGGAAGACTGGCGAAATCCTTTTCGCTGCTCGTCTTGCCGTCGGAACTAAAAACGGTGAGTTTCATTTTCGGCTTTGTCCTTATTTCTTGGCAGCGGCGGCGGCAGGTTTGGCGGCCGGCTTCGCGGGAGCGGCGCCTTTGGCGGGTGCGCCTTTGGCGGCGGGCGCCGCGAGCGGAATCGGGGTCGGCAGCGCCCATTGGCCCTTGATCGCGGAGCGCACGATAACGTCGTCGCCATTGGCGCCGGGAATCGCACCCTTCACGAGGATGAGGTTTTTGTCGGCAATCACTTTCACCACGCGGAGGTTTTGCACGGTGCGAGCCTCGCTGCCCATGTGACCGGGCATGCGCTGGTTCTTCCAAACACGACCGGGGGTCTGGCGCATACCGACCGAACCGATGCGGCGGTGGAACATCGAGCCGTGGGCGGCGGGACCGCCGGCCACCCGGAAACGTTTCACCACGCCCTGGAAGCCTTTGCCCTTGGTGACGCCGATCACGTCGACCAGCTGGCCTTCGGTGAACGAGGTGACGTTGACCACATCACCGACTTTGAGGGTCGGGGCGGCGTCGAGCCGGACCTCGCCCAGCACGCGCGGCGCGATTTCGAGTCCGGCCTTCTGCGCGTGACCGAGCTCACCGGCCGCGGTGTTCTTGGTCTTCTTCTGCGAGAAGCCCAGCTGGACGGCATTGTAGCCGTCGGTGGCGACAGTCTTGACCTGGACCACTGAGCATGGTCCGGCTTCGACTACGGTGACCGGCACGAGCACATTCTGTGCATCGTAAACCTGGGTCATCCCGAGTTTCTTACCTAAAATTTCGGAGATCATAGGCTAAGCGGTAGGTGGAAAATCTTCCGTTTAAACGGACCTACTTTAGCGAGGGGCCTGGCGGTGCCGGAGGCACACAGGCAACTGCTAACTGTAGAGTGGATTAATCCGGGTGCGGATTTTTCGAGTTAGAGTTGAGGGTTGAGAAAAACTTAGACGTTGATCGTGATGTCCACGCCGGAGGGCAGGTTCAGCTTCTTCAGCTCATCGACCGTCTGCGCCGTCGGCTCGATGATATCGATCAGGCGCTTGTGCGTGCGGGTCTCGAACTGCTCCATCGACTTCTTGTCGACGTGCGGCGAGCGGTTGACGGACAGCTTCTCGATCCGCGTGGGCAGCGGGATGGGGCCGGACACGCGGGCGCCGGAGCGCTTCGCGGTTTCGACGATATCCTGGGCGGACTGATCGATCACGCGATAGTCGAAGCCCTGGAGTTTGATGCGGATGCGTTGGCCTTTCATGACGGAAAAAGAACGAGGTTACGTACGGGCGGGCCCCTTGGCGTTGGTTTCGACGATCTTGGCGAGCAGCGAATTCGGGACCTGCTCGAAATGCGATGGCGTGATCGCCGCGGAAGCGCGGCCCTTCGAGAGGGAGCGGATGTCGGTGATGTAACCGAAGAGCAACTCGAGCGGGACGCGGGAATCGATGATGCACGCGCCGGCCTTGTTCTCCATGCCGTTGATCGTGCCGCGGCGACGGTTGATGTCGCCGATCAGATCGCCTTGATATTCCTCGGGCGTGGTGACCTCGACGCCCATGATGGGTTCGAGCAGGATCGGGGTTGCCTTTTTCATCGCGTCCTTGAACGCGAAGATGCCGGCCATCTTAAAGGCGAGTTCGGAAGAGTCGACTTCGTGGAAGGAACCATCGGTGATCCGAATGATCGCATCGACCACGGGGAAGCCGGCGACGACACCGTTGTTGCACCCTTCCATGATACCCTCCGTGGCGGGCTTGATGAATTCTTTCGGGATCGAACCGCCCACGGTCTCGTTGATGACTTCGATGCCTTTGCCCTTTTCGGCCGGCTCAAGCGTAATACAGACATGGCCGTATTGGCCCTTGCCGCCGGACTGACGGATGAATTTTCCTTCGCCTTCAGCCGAGGTCTTAATGGTCTCGCGATAAGCGATCTGCGGCTTGCCCGCGGTCGCCTCGACCTTGAACTCGCGCTTCATGCGATCGCGGATGATGTCGAGGTGGAGCTCGCCCATACCGGCCAAAATGGTCTGGCCCGTGTCCTGGTCGGTCTTGACGCGGAGTGTCGGATCTTCGGCGACGAGGCGCTGGAGCGCGGTGCCCATTTTTTCCTGGTCGGCCTTCGAATTCGGCTCGATGGACATCGAGATCACGGGCTCGGGGAAGGACGGCGGCTCCAGACGGATGTCGAAATCTTCATCACACAGCGTGTCGCCGGTGATGACGTCTTTGACGCCAACGACCGCGCAGATATCGCCCGAGTAGGCCAAATCAATTTCTTCGCGTTCGATCGCGCGCATCAGCACGAGACGTGAAACGCGCTCGGTGCGGCGGGTGCGCGGGTTGTAAACCGCCATGCCACGCGGCAATTTGCCGGTGTAAACGCGGAAGAAAACCAGCCGGCCGACAA
>JBKJRG010000088.1:0-6938 GCA_046594805.1 Opitutaceae bacterium
TTCGCGTGGGGTGGTGAGCGTTGGTCAGCGGTGGAGTTACGGACTCGCCGACAGGCAAAATCACAACGTTCCCTGCGTCCGACCCCACCCGCCGAAGCGATGTGCGACAAGAACGGAACTCATAGTGCGGCTGACCGGCATGGACCCAGTGTGCGCCCGCGCGACGGGCGAAACCATGGGGTAGTCGCCCACGAGCGGATGGGGTCGGACGCAGGGAACGTTGTGATTTTGCCTGTCGGCGAGTCCGTAACTCCACCGCTGACCAACGCTCACCACCCCACGCGAACCGATGCTTCGATCCCATCTTACCGGCACTTACAAATTCCAATCCGCGTAGCGCCACACAAAAAAGTCGCGCCGTGAGACTCTTGTCCCGCAGTGCGACCGATCTGCTGCGCCGCCTCGGCCGACTCAGCATCGAGCCGGCCGGACGGGCGGAGGTGCCTTCGGCTTAATTCGCAGTCACGGGCTTTCCCACCGTGATCTGATTGTCGACCAGTTCCAGTTGCGTGGCAGCGGCGACCGCGATTGCGCCGATGCGTTCCTTGTCGTCGGCCGTGTTGACCCAGCCGCGCAACGTGACGCGGCCGTTATTGGTGCCCACGTCCACATTTCGTCCGTTGATTTTCGCGTTCCGGATATTCCGGTTGATCGCAACCGTGATGTCGATGTCACGGTAGCTGCTGCCCTGCTCGAGCGCGACGGACGTGCGGGGCCCGGTGTAAGATTCCCGCTTGAAAGTGGCATCCTGGCCGTAGGCCGCCTCGTTGAAAACATAGCGGGGCTCATCCGCATATTCCATCTTGGTTTCGTCCAGGAGCAGGGCATTCCGCGCGGGATTGAAGCTCAGGGCCATGGCGGGAATGATGCTCTTGGTTTTGAAATTGCCCGGCGCGAGGACGATGACGTTCAGGATACGCCCCTTCGGAATATCAAGCGTCAGGGACCACACTTTCCCGAACTTCTCGTTTTGGAAATTACCCACTGGCATGTCCAGGATCTTGCTGGAACGCTCGACATAACCGAGCGGGACCTTGGGACGCTGGGCGGTTTTGCTGGCGGTGGCGCCCTCCTCCAGGAAGTACGTCTCCTGCCCGAAATGCTGATAGGCCGAGGCGACGCGGGTACTCCGGCCGGCGTCGTCCCACTTCTTAAGATCGATCGCGGCGGCGGATTTGAACAAATCGGTGCTCACGTTGAGCCGGTAGACCTGGTTGGCCCCATCGGGAATAAGAGCGAGCGGCGGCACGGCGACAATCTTGCTGCCCAACCCGAGCGAACTGTCGGTTTGCACCAGCACCTCGACAATCCGGCCGTTGACCAGGTCGATGCCCAAATCCTTGATCCGCCCAAGACTCTCGTCCTGGAAATTCTTGATCTGGATTTGGGTGAAATCGTTTCACCACCGGCGCACCAAGCCTCGCACGTCGAGTTTTCACTTCGCGTGGCGCTCGTGCCGTCTCGACGCTGGCCGGAGCGCACCCGCCGAACCGGCGCGATGAGTGGCGGCGATGTTGCCGGCCGCGGCGGCGGCCGGGCGGCGCAGGAAGTAGGAATGCATGGATCGAATGGAGCGCGTCGCAGGACGTGCTGACGATCCACACGCGGCATGATACCACATGCGTAATGGGTTGCCATGGGGTGTTCAGGGCATGCGCCACGGGCGCGCCATCGGCGCAAAGGTTGCGCCGGCGGGTTGTGGTCCAGGGTGAAACGTGCGAGGCTGGAAGATGGAATCCCTCTTGAATGATAAACCGCCCCACCTCGTCCTGGATGCGGAAACCGGGCGACTGACTTCCTGCCTCGACGGCTACACGGGTGTGACCGCCAAGGAGCGGGCGGCCCACGCGGAAATCATTCAACGCGCCCATTCGATCTGGGAATCAGCGGGACGCCCGGAGAACCGGGAGCTCGATCACTGGCTGCAAGCGGAAGCGGAAGTCCGGCAGGAGGGCTGAGGCGGACGCTGGCAGCTGAGAGTCAATGGCTGAGAGTTGAGGGCACCGTTTGGTTGTCTCTCAGCCCTTAACCCTTCAGCTCTCAACCGGATTAATTCGGCAGTGGCTGCCGGTCGGTCGCGCCGGGAGATGACAGTTCGAGCCGCACGCGCATGCGGGCGAGCCGATCGAGCACTCGACGCTCGGCCCGCACGGGCCCCCAGTCGTAAAGGCAGATTTCCAGTGGGCGCCACATGGCCACCCAGCCACCAATGGTGAACCCTTCCTTCGAGATGCGTGCCATGGTGCCTTCACCCATTTTTCCAATCAGCTCGCCCAGCAACAAGCACCCGACCAGGAAGACGAGCCCCACCATCAGGCTGGTTCGTCCACGGCGCATCAGTTGGCGAAAATCGCGCTGCTTCATCTGCGCCCGCACGCTGAAGTAATGCTGCACCGCACTCTCCACTCCGGCGGCGCGTTCGGGCGCAGGCGGGGTTTCCAGATGAAGGATCAGCTCCAGCTCCCGGTCGTGGGACAATTCACGGGCACTGCTGACGATGAATTCCTCCGCATCGGCGTCGAGATCGCGATCATCGAAGGGCGACGGATCCATCGAGTTGAAAAGCTGCGCGAGCTCGCGCAAACGCAGCTGAATGGGATGCGTGGCAGGAGGGTTCATCCGGATGCAGGCACGCTGGACGCGTGCGGCTGCGAGGGCGAGCGAACTTGGCTGAAGTGGCTGCGGCATCCTGCCGCAGATTCAGAGACTCTGGCGCTGCGCCTCGACTAGCTCCTCAACGTGGCCCTGAGCTGGTCGAACGGGGAAGTCCGCCGCTACTTCACGGCAGGCCCGTTCGACAGGCTCACGGCAGGCGGTTCGACAGGCTCACGGCAGGCCGGGATGCCTGCCGCTACGCGCGGCCCCGACGGCCTCAGTCCATCCCGCCGCCGCCCGGGTGCGAAGCGACCGCCGCTTTCGACTCGGGGATCTCCGTGATCATGCACTCGATCGTGAGGAGCAACCCGGCGATCGACGCAGCGTTCTGCAATGCCATGCGGGTGACCTTCGTGGGATCGACGACGCCGGCTTTCACCAGGTCCTCGTATTCGCCCGTGGCCACGTTGTAACCAAAGCTGCCCTTGCCCGCCATGACCTCGGCGGCGATCACGGAACCCTCGACACCCGCGTTGGCGCAGAGCATCCGGATCGGAGATTCGATCGCCCGGCGCACAATCTGCGCGCCGATCGCCTCATCACCCTCGAGCTTGAGCGTGTTGATCGCCTTGGCGCAGCGCAACAGGGCGACGCCGCCGCCGGGCACGATGCCTTCGGCGACCGCGGCCCGCGTGGCGTGCAGCGCGTCTTCAACCCGCGCCTTCTTTTCCTTCATCTCCACCTCGGTCGAGGCGCCGACGTGGATGACGGCGATGCCGCCGGCCAGCTTGGCGAGCCGCTCCTGCAGCTTCTCGCGATCGTAATCCGAAGTGGTCTCGTCAATCTGGCGGCGGATTTGCTTCACGCGGCTCTGGATCTCGGAGGACTTGCCGCCGCCCGCGATGATCGTGGTGTTCTCCTTGCCCACCGTGATCCGCTTGGCGCGGCCCAGGTCGGCGATGGTGATGCTCTCGAGCTTGATCCCGAGATCCTCGGTGATGCACTTGCCGCCGGTGAGGATGGCGATGTCCTCGAGCATGGATTTGCGGCGATCGCCGAAGCCGGGCGCCTTGACGCCGCAGACGTTGAGGACGCCGCGCATCTTGTTCACGACGAGCGCAGCGAGCGCCTCGCCTTCGACTTCCTCCGCGATGACAAGGAGCGGCTTCCCGCTCTTCGCAATCACCTGCAGCAGAGGCAGCAGTTCCTGAAGGCTCGAGATTTTCTTTTCGTGGATCAGCACGTAGGCGTCCTCGAGGACGGCTTCCATCTTGTCGGCATCGGTCGCGAAATAGGGCGAGAGATAGCCTTTGTCGAACTGCATGCCCTCGACGACATCGAGGGTGGTCTCGATCGACTTGTTCTCCTCGACGGTGATCGTGCCATCCTTGCCGACCTTGTCCATGGCGTCGGCGATGATCAGGCCGATGGCGTCATCGGAATTGGCCGAGATGGTGGCCACCTGGCGAATCTCATCGCGGTCGCTGACCTTCTTGGAAATCCGCGCGAGCTCGATCACCGCGGCCTCCACGGCCTTGTCGATGCCGCGCTTGAGGAAGATGGGATTGGAGCCGGCGGTGACGTTCTTGAGGCCTTCCTTGAAGATTGCCTCGACCAGCACCGTGGCGGTCGTGGTGCCGTCGCCGGCGGCGTCGGAGGTCTTCGAGGCGACTTCCTTCACCATCTGCGCGCCCATGTTCTCGTAGGGATCGGACAATTCGATCTCCTTCGCGACGGTGACGCCGTCCTTGGTCACCGTGGGTGAGCCGTATTTCTTATCGATGACGACGTTGCGGCCTTTCGGGCCGAGCGTGACCTTGACGGCGCGGGAGAGCGTCTCGATCCCGCGGAGAATTTTGTGGCGGGCGGTCTCGTCGAATATGAGTTGTTTGGCAGGCATGGGAAAAAGATTGAGTGGTTGAGAGTGAGAAGGCGGGCCCGCCGGGATGGCGGAAAAAAAGGGGTGACGTTCCTCAGGCGAGGATGCCGAGGATGTCGTCCTCGCGGACGATGGTGAACTTGCGGTCGTCGATTTTCACTTCGCTGCCGCCGTATTTGTTGACGAGCACCTTGTCGCCGACCTTCACCTCGAAGGCGGTAATTTCGCCGTCCTTGTTTTTGTGGCCGGTACCGAGAGCGATGACTTTCGCCTCCTGCGGTTTTTCCTTGGCGCTGTCGGGAATGATGACGCCGCCGCGAATTTGTTCTTTTTCCTCGATGTGCTGGATGAGGATGCGATCGCCGACGGGCTTGATTTTGAGAGTAGGCATGGGAGAGAGAGAGAGAGAGAGAGACGGAGGGAGGGAGGGACCACGCCCGGGAAGGACGCGGCTCTAAAAACAGCGGAGCTGGGGCCGCGGGTCGGCCGGGCAACTCAGGCGGCGCGGACCTTGGCGGGAGCCGCCGGCGCAGCGGCCTCGCGGGTGTTCCGGACCGCGTAGGAGCGGGCGGCATTATCTTTCCGATCCGCGGCGATCTCCTCGGCGGTGGCAAGTTCGTAGGTGATCTTGCCCTCGACGATTTCCCGCAACGCGGTGTCCTCGGCGGAAAGTTTCTCGAGCGACTCCACCAGCGGTCGATTTCCCCGGCGGAGCTGTTTCACGCGACGGGAGACCACATTCACGAGAATGTTGGGATCATCGATAATCTTGAGGGCGGCCTGCAGGTAATCATCTCTCATGGTTCAAATAACGATCGGTTGTTTCTCCCGTGTTCTCGGCGAGTTGGTGATTCTATGAATGCTTTCACCGCAATACGACGCATACCGCCGAATCGGCCCACGAGCGCGGGCAACGCACTGCCCGGCCACCCGGTTGGAACGATCTTAGATCGTCGGTGGCATCGCGGCAACCTTCCTGGCCAGCCCGACACTCTAGGGGATGAATCACTCTGCCCCTGACTCCGGCGCGGCGACACCAAAACCGGAGACGGTTGTGACCGTCACCCGCGCGCCGGACGCGGCGGACGACCGGACCGCCCAACCTGCCCTCAACAGCGGATTCGGCGGGGTGATGGAGCAGGAACACGATCTCCAATCATCGACCGACGATTACTTGGGCGCGGTCAACGGCCGGCATTCCCGGGCAATTGACCACATCCTCCGCGATCAGCAAACGCGGCTGACGGCCAACATCGCGCTGCTGGAACAGCGTTATGAAACACTCTGCCGGGCCGCTCGTCCCGACCTCCAGCCCGGTCCGCTCGGCCAGGCCACGACGCACCCGGCCATTGCGGTGGCGGCCAGCATCCGTTTGCTCCCCAACCTCGTGGCCCAACACCTGGGGCTGCTCCGCAGCATCGACACGCTCATCGCCGAACGCGCGGACGGCCAGCGAGGGGAGCTGATCCTCAAGCAGGTCGCGCGCGCCCACGAGGAAATGGCTTCGACGCTGACCGCGTTGCTGAAAGAAGATGCATTCGAACATCCGGATCTCCCGCCGCCCGTACTGGCCGCTGTCGCCCAAGGCCTGCGCTTCAGTGCGACCGAGGGGAATTGAAACAATGCGGTTCGTCGGTGGATCCGGCGGCCCTCAACTCACCCAATCCGGGCCGCATTCACGGTACGCCGACCCACCTGTCGCCAGTGCTCGTGCCAGGAATTTTTCGTCCAGCCGGAACGCCAGCGCGTCCATTCCGATGACGAAGCCAAAGATCACGTTGCGGGTCGACGCCACCCCGTAACGATACTGTTCCGGATCGGGACAGTACAGCTGCACGTCCCCAAGCGGCTTCACAGCCGTGGCCAGCGCGCTCGCGACATCAGAGTGAGCCGATTGGTCCACCAGGTGAGCGAGCACGGCCCGATTAAGGGGCCCAGCCAGCGCAGCCGGTAATGATTGCCGCGCTTCATTTCCCTCCGCGGTCGGGGCCGCGCCTCAGACGCGCCAGCTCTCCCTGCGTCCGCTCGCGGGTGGCCTGCACTTGCTGGCGCATGCGCGCTTCGCCGGGGCACCGAGCGCTCGAGGACCCGCAGGCTCGCCTCAATCAATTGATCTACCTCCTCCAACTCCGCGCGGGCGGAGCCGACGATCGCGGGCCGCCCCGTCTCGGCTGAGCCCGAGGCCGAACCGGCCGACGCCAATTTCCGATTCTCACGATCGGGCGCCTAGAGGGACCGTCGGGTAAACTTTTTACGAGCGATTCGCCGCGTAGGAGGAGGGGCGGGTTCTTGTCAGACAAACACTGACACGCACCCTGCCGCCAGACTGACAGGCTTATCAGACCGAGCCGGATGATGAAGAAGCCCCGCGATCTCCATGATAGCGGGACGATGAGATTCAAAGCCACCCTCAGTCTAATCCTCGCGCTCACCCTCCAGCTCACCGCGGCCTTCGCCGTGGAGA
>JBKJRG010000132.1:0-3317 GCA_046594805.1 Opitutaceae bacterium
AAGAGCGTGACGAAGGACACGGAGAGCCTTTCGGTTTCGCTGACGGAAACCGCCGCCTCCATCGAGGAAATGGGCCGTTCCGTGCAGGGCGTCGCGCGCAATTCCGACGACCTGACCGCCGCGGCCGAGGAGACCCTGTCGTCGATGAACGAGATGGCCGCCTCGATCGAGGAAGTCGGCGCCATGTCGGAAAGCCTGCTGACCACCGTCGAGGAAACCTCGAGCTCGATCGAGGAAATGGCCCGCTCGATTCAGGGCGTGGCAATCAACGGCGAAAAAATCACCGAGGCGGCGGCGAATGCCGGCACCAGCGCAACCGAACTGGAGCGCTCGAACCGCGCGGTCTCCGACCTGGTCAAGCGCACGCACGATATCACGCGCAAAGTCTCGGAGCAGGCCAATGAGGGTGGCCGCGTGATCGAGAAATCGATCGAGGGCATCAATCGGGTCGCCAAGGCCATGGGCAACACCACGGCGGTGATGCGCGAGCTGAACAAGCAGACCGGGGAAATCTCCAGCATTGTCGGCACGATCAACATCATTGCCGAGCGGACCAATCTGCTCTCCCTCAACGCCTCGATCGAGGCGGCCCGGGCGGGCGATGCCGGCCGCGGCTTCGCCGTCGTGGCAGAAGAAATCCGCAATCTCGCCGAACGCTGCGCCAAGGCCACCGCGGACATCGCGCAGATCGTGCGCGGTCTGGAAAACGTGACGCGCGAGGCCACCGATACCGCGAACGAAGGGGCGCGCGTCGCGGATGAAAGCAGCCAGCAGTCCGGCGCCGGCCTCGCCGGCCTGAAGCAAATCCTGACGGGCGTGAACGAGACCACCCACCTCGTGGGCGAAATCAGCCGCGCCACCGGGGAGCAAATCACGGCGGGCAAGCACGTGGTCGACGCCATCGCCGTGGCCACCACCCAATCGCGGCAGGTCGCGGCGGCCACGGCCGAGCAGGCCAAAGGCGCAGTGGGAATTGTGCAGGCCACCGGCCAGATGCGGAAAGTGGCCAAGGAGGTCGCCCAGGCGATGGGCGAACACGGCCGCGCCTCGCGCGAGGTGATCAAGGCCGCGCAAAACACCAGCAGCATCGCGATCCAGATGCGCAAGGCCACGACCGAGCAGGCCGCGAACGCGGGACAGGTCGTGGTGGCGGTCGATGCCATGCGCAAGGGCGCCGCCTCCACCACCCGGTCGATGGCCGAGCAGGCCACCGCCACCGAGCAAATTTCCAAGGAATCGGAACGCCTCACCCGCCTGGTCATGACCGTCAGCCGGTCGATGGCGGAACAGGCCAAGGGTGCGACGGAGATCAGCTCGGCCGCGGAAAACCTCCGCGTGCAGTCCGATCAGGCCGCCCGCGCCATGGTCGAGCAATCCCGGGCGGTGAAGGACATGACCGCTTCCGCCCAGAACATCTCGAAACAGATCAAGTTGATCAGCGACGCGAATGTCGAACATGCGCAGACTGCCGTATCCGTGCTGGAAAACCTCCAGCAGGTGCGCGATGCCGTCGCCCACAACGCGGAAGACGCGCGGCTCATGCAGTCCGCCAGCGCCGACCTGCGACGCGGCAGCTTGCGCAATGGCCGTTCGCACCGCGACGAGAATGCCGGAACGAATAGACGGGCCAAGCCGGCGCGGCGCCGCACGGCGAAGAAGGGTCGTTGAGTTAGATGCCCGAGCTTCACGACGTGAGTTCGCCCACCGTCCCTGAGCGTGTGCCGTTGCTGCTGCGCGACCTCCTGCACGAGCGCACCGGCATTTTTTTCGAACCGGAGCGGTTCGACATGATGATCGACAAGCTGCGCGAGCGCGTGCTCTTCCATCGCTGCGCCTCGTACCTCGATTATTATTTCATCCTGAAATACGAGGAGAAGGGGCCCGACGAATGGCTGCGCGTCATGGACGCCTTCTCGGTGCAGGAAACCTATTTTTGGCGCGAGTTCAGCCAGGTGGAAGCCCTGACCCAGCATGTGGTCCCCCGCTGGTTCGAATCGCATAAAACCCCGATGAAGATCTGGAGCGCAGCCTGCGCCTCCGGCGAGGAGCCGTACAGCATCGTGATGGCATTGATGGAAGCCGGTCACGGCCAACGGCCGATCGAAGTCTGGGCGAGCGATGCGAGCGAGGCCGCTCTGGCAAAGGCCAGGACCGGGATCTATCGGGAACGCTCCTTCCGCGCGATTCCGGAGGCATTGCGGCAAAAATATTTCACCCGGGTGGCCGATGGCTGGCAGCTCGATGCGCGGGTCCGCAATCGGGTGAGTTTCCACCAGGCGAACATCGTCAACCCCGCCGAGATCTCGCACCTCGCCGAGTGCCCCGTGATTTTCTGCCGCAACGTGTTTATTTATTTCTCGGCCGATGCCATCCAGCGCACGATCCGAATCTTCGCCGAGCGGATGACCGGCCCTGGCCATCTTTTCGTCGGTTCCTCGGAATCGCTGCTCAAGCTCACCACCGACTTCGAGCTCGAGCAGCTGGGTGACGCCTTCGTTTACATGCGCAAACCCCGCGCCATTTCCTCCGCCGCATGAGCGCGATTATCCGCACCCTCATCATCGACGACTCCGCCTTCGTCCGGAAGCTCGTCAAGGAAATGCTCTCAGGCAGCCCGTACATCGAGGTGGTCGGGACGGCCCGGGACGGCCGTGAGGCGCTCGACTTGGTCGAGCAGCTCAAACCCGACGTGGTGACCTGCGACCTGATGATGCCGATTCTCGACGGCGTGGGCTTCGTGAAGGAACAGATGGCCCGGCGCCCCCTGCCCATACTTATCCTGACGGCGTCGCCGGAAGATGCGGCCCAGGTCCTTGAAGCTTTGAACGCCGGCGCTTTCGATCTGGTGCAGAAGCCGACTTCGCAGGCGACGACCCAGCTCATGGCGATCCGCGACGAGCTGATCAGCAAGGTGAAGGCCGCCGGCCGCGCGCCCGTCAAGAAGCTGGAAGCCAACGGCAGCGCGACCCCGGTCCCGGTGCCGATGACCTTCACCGGCGCGCTCCGGCTGGACGCCGTGATGATCGGCATCTCCACCGGAGGTCCCCAGGCTTTGCGGCACTTTATGCCCGAGTTCCCGGCCGACTTCCGGGTGCCCATCGCGATGGTCCTCCATATGCCCGTCGGCTACACCGCGCTCTTTGCCGAAAAACTGAATGAAATCACGCAGCTCGAGGTGCTGGAGGCCCGGGAAGGCATGGAGATGCAACCGGGCCGTGCGTTGCTCGCCCCGGCTGGAAAGCACATGACGTTCCGCCGGGATCCCCGGGGCAACGTGGTGGCCCAGCTCAGCCTCCGCCCCACCGACCGCAATCATC
>JBKJRG010000433.1:0-6596 GCA_046594805.1 Opitutaceae bacterium
TCCGCCGATTATTTCGCGGTGTTCGCGGATCGCATCCAGGAGCTCCTCGGCGCGGACCGGCAGGAACCCGCGTTTGTCGGAATGCTGGCCAATGGGCCCTGCGGTGACGTGAACAACATCAACACCGGCGCCCCGGGGGAGAAGCGTGCGGCGTTCGAGAAAATCCGGATCGTCGCGAACGATGTCGCCCAGGAAGTGATGCGCGTGCGGAAAACGATCACGCACCACGACTGGGTGGAACTGAAAGCCGCGGCGGGGGAGCTCGAGTTGAAGATGCGGCATCCTTCGAGTGAGGCGGTGGCGCGCGCGAAGGAAATCCTGGCGCGGCCGGCGACGGCATCGCCGATTCATGCGCGAGAGGTGACGTACGCCGATCGGACGATGGCGGCGACCAAGTGGCCGGCGACGTTGAGCGTCCCGCTGCAGGCTTTCCGGATTGGCGAACTCGGGGTCACGGCGATTCCCTTCGAGGTGTTCACCGAGATCGGGCTGGAGCTGAAAGCGCGCAGCCCCTTCAAGCATCACTTCACGATCGAGCTGGCGAATGGCGGCTATGGTTACCTGCCGACGCCGGAGCAGCATGAGCTGGGGGGCTACGAGACCTGGCTCGGCACGAATCGCGTGGAGGCGGAAGCTTCGCGGAAGATCGTGGCGAAGCTGCTCGAGCTGCTGGCGCAAGTGAAGTAGCGGGCGCGGCGGTGCCGATGCTGAGATGTAGGGGCGTCGCTTGCCGACGCCCGGGGCGGACGACGCCACTGGTTTTCGCGGGCGTCGACAAGCGACGCCCCTACAACGTGTGTCCGCTGAAGCAGCGCAATCGCGGCCGACCACCGTCGCTTGTGTTCGGGGTCGCCGCACAATCTGATGGTTTCTCTTCGTCGGGTTTCATTCCGCTTCCTTCCATGAAAACGTTCCTCCTTGTCGCTTACTTCGCGAGCTGGGCGTTTATTCCCCACTTGCTGCTGCTGAAGAAGCGCCCGACGGCGACGCTGGCGTGGCTCTGGGCGATCATCTTCATTCCCTATGCCGGCGCGCTGGCCTATTTCGCGATCGGCACGGACCGGTTGCGGCGGCAGCGACTCAAGCGCCGGCGAATGTTTTCCGCCCACGCTGCCCGCCAGCCGCTGGCTGCTCACACCAGCGACGCCGCCACCACGGCGCTGGTGAAGGCACTCCCGCGGCGCGACCAACAGTTCCTGGCCCTGCTCTCGCGGATTAACGAGCTGCCGATCAGTTCGGCGCAGGAAGTTCGCATCCTGCGCAACTCGGAGGAATTTTACCCGGCGCTCGAGGCGCGGATTCGCGAGGCGAAACACCACATTCACCTCGAATTCTACATCTGGCAGGCCGACGACTCCGGCGCGCGGTTTCTCGATGCGCTGACGGCGGCGGCCCAACGGGGCGTGATCGTCCGGCTGCTCCTCGATGGCGTCGGTTCGCACGGCTTCTCGGAAAACCTCCTCACCGACTATCGGGCCGCCGGCGGGCACTTCTCGTGGTTTCAGACGCTCGACCCGATGCGGAACCGCTTTTTTCTCAACCTGCGCAATCATCGCAAACTCCAGGTCATCGACGGCACGGTCGGGTTTGTCGGGGGCATGAACATCGGCCGCGAGAACGAGGGGCTCGATGCCGAGCTCGGCCACTGGCGCGATGTGCAGGTCGAGATGATCGGGGCGGTCGCCTGCGGGTTGCAGGAGGTGTTCGCCGACGACTGGTTCTTTGCCACGGGGGAAAAAATCTCCGATGAGCTTTTTTTCCCGGAGTTTCCCGCCCATGCCGTGCACCCCGTCAATCTCGTCGTCGGCGGTCCCGACCGTCGCTCCGAACCGCTCAGCAAATCAATTGTGAGCCTGCTGAACGAGGCCAGCGAGCGGGTGTGGATTGCGACGGGATATTTCGTGCCCGATGACGTCATACTTGCCGCACTGGAAGTAGCGGCACAGCGCGGGCTCGATGTGCGGCTGCTCGTCTCGGAGAAGAACGATCACCCGCTCCTGGTGATTGTCGGTCGGTCGTATTACGGGCAGCTGCTGGCGGCGGGGGTGCGGATTTTCGAATACTCGGCCGGGATCAACCATGCGAAGGCGGCGGTGGCGGACGATCACTGGGCGATGGTCGGCTCGGCCAATCTCGACTACCGTTCGATGCGGCTGAATTTCGAATTGAACCTGCTGTTCCATTCGCCCGCGCAGAACGCGGAACTGGCGGAGATCCTGGCCCATGATTTTTCGCTCTGCGAGGAAATCGATCCGCAGAAGTTCGCCCGCCGGCCGTTCCGGCAGCGATTCATCGAGGCCGCGGTCCGGCCGCTCGCGCCGCTGCTGTAGGTTTGTCTTACCCCGATTTCGGGTAGGCGCGTGGGTTGTTTTCCATCGGCGCCGTCGGAAAAACGGCAGGATGCCTATCTTCGGCTGATGCGGCTGCCGGTTGGCTTGTTGATCAATTTCGGAGCCTCCACTTTCAAGGACGCAATCAAGCGCATCGCCAACAACCATCATGACTTCGCGCCTTCGCGTGAACCAAAACCGCCCGCAAAGTTAGATTCCAAACTTATTCTGCCACGCACCAAGCCATCCTCCACGGACGGGATCCTCCGCGGGGTTGCGGTTCCGCACAAGGCGCGAAAGTCCGCGAGAGGGCTTCGCGTTGCCGGGATCGAACGGAGCCAGCTCAGCGAGCTGGGCCTACAACGGAACAACTGGGCGCGGGCTGTAGGCCAGGTCGCTGAGCTGGCGTCGGGAGGAATAAGCGCCGGCCCTGGCGCGACCCGCGATTCCCAAAAGATGGGTCGCCGCCGGGCGGATCATTCCCTAAGCAGAAGGCCAACCCCTCCCCCGCGCATGAAAAGCTTGGTTACCCCTTTTTGCCTCAGTCTGCTCGCGTTCTCCGCCAGCGCCCCGGCGGCCGAGCCGCCGGCCTCCATCGTGTACAACGTCGAGTGGCAGCCGCTCGCCGCGCAGGTGAAGCGCGTGGTCGAGGCCATGGACTACCAAGGCGCGCCGCTGCCTGACGCCGACAAGCAGGCGCTGGAAAAAATTTCCGGCACCACGCCCGACGCCGCGGAGCAGATCCAGTCCATCCTCGACCGGCACTGCCTTTTCCTGGTCACGATTAATCCCGAAATGCGGGTCAAGGTCGCGTCCGGCGCGGCGAAACCGGAATTGTCCGAGCACGGCTGGCGGCAATTCCTGGTCAAGGTTCACAATGAAGCCGGCACGACCGCGGTGTTGCGGGCGGTGAGCCCGAACGCCCAGCGGCTCTTCAATTCACCGGCGAAAGATGTGCCCGCCCGCTGGCTCGAGTTGCAGATGTTCGATGCGCAGCCGCTGCGCGCGGCGCTCAGCGGGCTGCCGGTCGAATACCGGATCATCCAGCTCTACAGTCGCGATGCCGGGCGCCGCGAAGCGAAGTTTTCCTTCGATGTCGGCCAGGGTACCCAGGACATCGGCTACCGCAACGAGACAGACGTCCTCTTTAACTGTGTCCCGGCCCACGCCATCACGCTGGGCGTGCGCGACGAAAACGATCAGCCTACCACGGCGGCGTTTGTCATCCGCGATGCGCAGCAGCGAATTTACCCGTCGCAGGCCAAGCGGCTGGCGCCGGACTTCGCCTTTCACCCGCAGGTTTACCGCGCCGATGGCGAGGAGCTGCGGCTGCCCGAGGGGAAATACGCCGTGGAGTTCCAACGCGGGCCGGAGTCGGTTCTGAAGAAACAAACCTTCACGGTCACGCGCTCCACCCAGCGCTGGGATTTTAAGGTCGAGCGCTGGATTGATCCGGCAAAAACCGGCTGGTGGTCAGGCGATCACCATATCCATGCCGCGGGCTGCGCGCATTACGTGAACCCGACCGAGGGCGTGCATGCGCCGGACATGATGCGTCACCTCCTGGGCGAAGATTTGAAAGTGGGCGCGAATCTCACCTGGGGTCCGTGCTTCGATTACCAGAAGCAATTTTTCACCGGCGTGGACGACAAGGTTTCCACGTTTCCGTATATTTTGCGTTACGATATCGAGGTCAGCGGATTTGGCTCGCACCAAAGCGGCCATCTTTGCCTGCTGCGGCTGAAGGAACAGATGTATCCCGGGGGCGACTCGATGAGTCACTGGCCCTCGCTCGGATTGAACACGCTGCGCTGGGCGAAAAAACAGGGCGCGGTGGTCGGGCCGGCGCATTCGGGCTGGGGCTTGCAGCCGGTGGCGAGCGACAACCGTGACCCGGTGTCCAGCAAGACGGCAGGGGAGGCGCGCGTCGTCGCCGACACGCTGCCGAACTACGTCGTCCCGCCGTTCAACGGCATCGGCGCGAACGAATACATCGTGGATGTCACCCATCGCGTGCCCGGCCCGGATGGGAGCCTGGTGCCGGCGGTGGATTTCATCTCGATGGTGGACACGCCTTACCTGTGGGAGCTCAACATCTGGTATCACACGTTGAACGTCGGTTTCCGCACCCGGATCAGCGGCGAGACAGATTTCCCGTGCATCTATGGCGATCGGGTCGGGCTGGGCCGAAGTTATGTGAAACTGCCGGCCAAGTGGACCTATGAAGATTGGTGCGAAGGCATTCGGGCGGGCCGCAATTACGTCGGCGACGGCAAGAGCCATCTCATGGAGTTCCAAGCGGGCGATGGCGCGCGGACGACGGTGATGGGCGAGAACGGCAGCGAGTTGAAGCTGGCCCAACCCGGGAAAATCAAGGCGACGGCGCGGGTGGCGGCGCGGCTGAATGAGGAAGCTGCGCCCGAGATCAAGCGCCGGAATCCGGGCCAGAAGCCTTACTGGGACATCGAACGCGCGCGGGTGGACGGCACGCGGGAGGTGGCGGTGGAATTAATCGTCAACGGGTATCCGGTGGCGAAGAAAAACATCGTGGCTGACGGCCGGCTGCAGGACGTGACGTTCGACACGGCCATCGCGCACAGCAGCTGGATCGCGCTGCGAATCCTGCCCTCTTCGCACACGAATCCGATTTTCGTCGTGGTGGGCGACGAGCCGATTCGAGCCTCCCGCCGCAGTGCAGAGTGGTGTCTGGCCGGCGTCGATCGCTGCTGGTCGCAAAAGGAGCGCTTCATCAAGCCGGCCGAAATGGAAGACGCGAAGCAGGCGTATGCGCACGCGCGGGAAACGTACCGGAAGATTTTAGGTGAGACGAAAGTCGAGTGAGATACCGCGGAGGCCTCACGCCACGGGCGCAAAGGACGCAACGGCTGCCAATTTTTGAAGCGGGGCCACCGTCATCGGGACGCTCGTTTTATCGGCCGGCTAATCCATCCGCGTTATTGCGGTCGGCACCGCGATCGGCACCGGGCGGCGGCCGGTAAGCCTGATTCCGGCGGGCGCCGAGCGCAGCGCCCGATGCGCGATTGAACATGTCCGGTGAGATTTCAGCCGGCACCGAATCACCGGTCTGCTCCATCCATTTTTCCAGGGCGGACAACAAGCGTTTTTGCACGGCGTCAAACTCGGGGCGGCCCGCCAGATTACTGATCTGATGCGGATCGGCCCGCGTATCATACAGCTCGACCTCCGGCCGCGGGGCGAGAAACACGTCCTGTTGAATCGGAGGAAGCGGCTCCGGCTTTTCGCGCGCCGCGCGGAGGGCTTGAAACGAGGGAGACCGCACCGAATCCGCCGGACCCTGCAGCGCGAGCTGGGGCCGAAAATTCCTGAGCAGCATATAACGGCCGTCCCGCACGGAGCGGCCATGCGCCTCGTAGTCGTGCCAGTTGTGCTCCGAAAACGCCAGCGGACGAATCAGGGCGGTCGGATTCAGCTCGGCGATCACCTTCCCGCCGAAGTGATCATATCGCGTGATCGCGTTGAGGTAGGACGCAAAGTCGGCGCGCGTTTCCGGCGAATCGAGGAGCGCCGGAGGAAGAATAACGGTCTGCGGGTCGTGTTTCGGCCCGTATAGCGCCGCATCCCATTCGCGATCGCCGTCCCAGTCACGATGCGCATCGAGTGAAGCCAGCCACAGGAAGAACGGCGAGCCAGCGGGGCATTCCTCCAACGCCTTGAGCCAATTGCCATGCCCGCCAGAATTGCCCGCCGTCTTCGCCTCGTAGATCTGCGCAAACGCCGCCGTCGGCACGGCCGGGCCTGCGGGCACCGGCGTCCACGACAGGTGATTTTTGCCGGCGAGCGCGGTATGATAACCCGCCCCGCGCAACAAACCCGCGATGGAAGGGAGATGACCGGAGATCGGCCGGTGCAATTCCGCCGCCTCACCCGGATTGTGCGGATAGCGTCCGGAGATGATGCTTGAGCGACTGGGGCTGCAGCTGCTCGCCAGCGGGTAAGCCTGGTTGAAACACCGCCCGCCCGCCGCCAGCGCGGCGATGTTCGGCGTCCGCGAGCATAGACTGCCATAGCAACCCAGGTCATCGTAACCGACGTCGTCGGAGATCAACACGATGAAATTCGGGCGGGCCGCCGCGCCGTGAAGGGGTGCGACGCCCAGCAACACCAGCAGGCTTAGTGGTCTCTTTCGTAAATGTGCTCACATATTATCGGCCACGAGATCAGGAAGGAATACGTTGGCGAGGTTGTGAAATGGACTACTTTGTTGTTTCGTCGCGATCGTGATTC